>JAFPAZ010000045.1 GCA_017390645.1 Lachnospiraceae bacterium | reverse complement strand
TTATTATCAAAGCATTTGCATCCTACTTCAAATAAAACTCTCTCTTTTTTCTTGGAATAATCCATAAATGCCTTGCTGGATAAGCCAATTCCACCGGTTTCAATTAAGATTTCATTGGATAATTCTGTGTAGGAAAAATTCTTTGTATCTGACTCAAACAATAAATCCTCTAAAATAGTAGCATAGCCAATCTGTTCCCTGGAAAAATCGTCCATCGAAAAACTAAGTTTAATATAGGAAATTTCATTCGTAAACAATGGGTGATATACCACCTTCACTCCTGCCTGTTCCTTCACATCATTTACTAATTTTTGTGTTTTCTTTTCAATGTCTTCAATAGACAACAAAGGGATTTTTTCTATATCCTCTTTGGAAGATGGCTCTTCCTGATATCGTTTCAACGCTTTGGTGTCCTCCACAAGTGCCTCTAACTGCTCCTTCGTCATGCTGTCTTTTTTCTTTTGTAATTCTTCTTTTTGCCTAGCCTCAATTTCTTCGTTATACCCCATCTTCGGTACCAGAGCAACTTTTGACTTATGTGGGTTTTTTAAAAAATATTGATTTAAAATTTCTTCAAAATATCCCTTATCTAACTGCTCTTTCAACCATGCAAAGGTCTCTTTCGTATTCAAATGTAAGAATGGCTTTTCTTCCTCATACAACCAGGAATCATACATTTTCAGCATATACATAAGACCTTTAGGATATCTTCCAAAGTTAGCTTCTCTATACTTAAATTCAAAATTGTTAATCGCTGCTATCAGGCTCCTCTTTGAAATTCCCTTTTCCACAAGTTCCTGTATGGATTCTTCCAACACCTGATAAAAACGGTTTTCATCTTCTTTCTTTGCTCCCTTTATATTAATGCCGAAAATCGGTTGCAAAATACCGTTGTCGAAAAAGCTATCAACATCACTTCCTAACTGAGCATCTAATAATTTCTGCTTCAACGGAGCACCCGGAACGCATAACAGTGCATAATCCAATATCTGAAATGCCAGATATAATTTTTGATTCACACTCTCATCAATTACTACATTGTAACTATAGTAGAATTCTGTTTCTTCTTCCTCTTTGTCAGAAACAGAATAATATTCCCTGCATTCTACCGGTTCTGAAAATGTCTTTTGCATTTCTATCCTTGAATCAATTTCCAGATATTCAAACTCTGATAAATACTCTGAATCAATATATTCCAAGTCTTTTTCAAAATCCATATCACCATAAAGATAGATATAACTGTTAGATGGATGATAATAGGTTTTATGAAACTCTATAAAATCATTATAAGTCAGTTCCGGGATATTTTTTGGATCCCCTCCGGATTCCACACCATAAGTAGTGTCCGGAAACAAAGAATTCATAATGGCTCTGGTAAGCTGATCATCCGGTGAAGAAAATACACCTTTCATTTCATTATAAACTACGCCATTATAAGTTAGTTCACTATCCATATTTTCCAGTTCATAATGCCAGCCTTCCTGTTTAAATATTTCTTCTTTTTTATAGATATTAGGGTGGAACACCGCATCCAGGTATACATCCATTAAATTATGAAAATCCTTGTCATTATAACTGGCAATTGGATAAATGGTTTTATCCGGATACGTCATGGCATTCAAAAAAGAGTTCAAAGAGCCTTTGGCCAGTTCCACAAAAGGATCCTTCGATGGATATTTCTTAGAACCGCATAATACGGTATGTTCAATGATATGTGGTACTCCTGTAGAATTCTTAGGCGGTGTTCGAAAACCTATTCCAAAGACCTTATTATTATCCTCACAGGATATCACTACAACTTTTGCTTTGGTTTTCATATGTTCCAAGCGGTATCCTGTTGCGTTTTGCTCTGGTAACTCTTCCACAGAAAGAATCTTATATTTTCCTATTTTTTGTCCTTCTTTATACTTCATTTCTAATCTTCCTTTCTATTTTTTATAAACACCAACGTATACTTTTACGCCCCTGTATTCAATCAAAACTTTATCCGATTTTTAATTCATTCAAAATAAAAAACCTATTTTTTATTGTACCACATTTTCCTCTTTTAATAAATTACTTTTTTTGATATACTTAAGCATATGGACTTTTTCGTTATTACTGTTCAAACGGCGGTTTCTACGAAAAAAACTGACAATAGGAAATTGCGAAACTAACAAAACTTATATTAAGTGATTCAAAAGAAACAAATACATAAGCAGGTGCTTGGACGGCCGTCGGTACTTAATGAGCGACTTGTCGCGAATTTAGTACCGCTACGAGCCGAACGCAGCGAAAGCGTGCCTGCATTGTTTTGTTACTTTTGAATCACTTTCACATAAAATATTATAGTTTCGCAATCACCTAAAATTGATAACTCAGAAAGGAGATTGAAATATGGCTTTTGATGGATTTGTTTTATCAAATGTGGTATCTGAATTAAACCACACCATATTAAATGGTCGCATTTATAAGATATATCAGCCGGAAAATGATGAGCTTGTATTTATTATTAAAAATAACAAAGAAAATTACCGTTTGTTTTTGTCTGCAAACGCCTCCCTTCCCTTTGTATATCTGAGTAACTCTCAGAAATCCAATCCACAAAGTGCACCAAATTTCTGTATGTTACTTCGCAAGCATATAGGAAACGGAAGAATTATTTCTATTCAGCAGCCACAAATGGAACGTATTGTCATTTTTACCATAGAGCACCTAAATGAAATGGGAGATATCTGTCAGAAAAAAATCATCCTAGAACTAATGGGAAAACACAGCAATATTATTTTCACAGACCATGAGGATATGATTATTGACAGTATCAAACACATTGGCTTTGCTGTCAGTTCAGTCCGTGAAGTGCTCCCTGGCAGAACTTATAGCTTTCCTCCGAACCAAGGAAAAACCAGCCTGCTTGACTTAAACAAAGATTATTTTTTTAACCATATAGCATCACTTGCCCTGCCTTGTGCAAAAGCAATTTACACCTCATTTTCAGGTATCAGTCCGGCACTTGCCCAGGAACTTTGCTATCGTGCAGAGGTGGAAGAAAGAACTCCCCTTTCAGAATTGCCAAGGGAAAAATCAGAGCGTTTATTTTATATTTTAGATTCCTTTGCAAAATGTATTACCAAAGAAGAATTTCAACCTTGTGTTTTTCTGGAAAACGGAAAACCAAATGAATTTTCCAGTACCATATTTTTAAGTTATCCTAAAGAATCTTTGAAAACCTTTGATTCTATATCTGTGCTTTTAGAATATTATTATTACGAAAAAAATCTGGTTACTAAAATTCGTCAAAAATCCACAGATTTAAGAAAAATTGTTTCCAACGCGATTGAACGTACCAGTAAAAAATATGATCTACAATTAGCCCAGCTAAAGGATACGCAAAAACGTGAAAAATATAAGATTTATGGAGAACTATTAACTACTTATGGTTATGAAATTTCCCAGGGAGAGTCTTCTTTTACCACTATAAATTATTATAACAACGAAGAAATCACCATTCCTTTAGACCCTACCCTGTCTCCTATTGACAACGCAAAAAAATACTTTGAAAAATACAATAAATTAAAACGAACCTATGAAGCATTAACAGAGCTTACGGTAGAGTCAAAATCTGAATTAGAACATTTACTTTCCATAAAAACTTCTTTGGACATTGCCTTGCAAGAAACAGATTTGATTCAGGTAAAACAGGAATTAATGGATTATGGATATATAAAGAAAAAGGGACCAAAGGGCAAGAAAAATGCACCCAAAAGTAAGCCTTTTCATTATCTGACAAAAGAAGGTTTCCATATCTATGTTGGCAAAAACAACTTCCAAAATGATGAATTATCTTTTTCTTTTGCCACCGGAAATGACATCTGGTTTCATTCGAAGGGAATGCCTGGTTCCCATGTTATTTTAAAAACCGAGGGCAAAGAAGAAATTCCTGATTCCGTTTACGAACAGGCTGCGCGTCTTGCCGCTTACTACTCAAGTGGTAGAACTGCACCAAAGGTGGAAATTGACTATACTAGGAAAAAGAATTTAAAAAGGCCACCTGCCAGCAAACCGGGATTCGTAATTTATCATACCAACTATTCTATGCTAATCGAACCTGATATTAGCGGAATTGAATTAATTGAAGATAATTAACCTATTATTATTGATAGCCTTAATCATAGAAAGACTGTTATGCAAGTTTACTTTCCAATAAACAGGATCCCAAAGTCATGTTTTTCATTGGAGTATGAAAAAACGACCTTGGGACCCTGATATCATTTTACTAAAAAAGTTAAGAAGCCGAAACTTCTTAACTTTCCAGTATTTCATCATATAGTTTTTCATATTTTCTGGCAGATGCCACCCAGGAATAATCAAGTGCCATTCCTTTCTTCATCATTTCCAGCCACAAATCTTTATATGCTGTAAAAACAATCTTAGCATGACGAATCGCATATAACATATCATAAGAATTATACTGAGCAAATGAAAAACCATTTCCCTCCTGCTCATTTTTGTTATAATCAATAACGGTATCTTTTAATCCACCGGTTTCTCTAACAATAGGAATGGTGCCATAACGGAAGCTCATAAGCTGACATAAACCGCAAGGCTCAAATCTTGATGGCATTAACAACGCATCACAGCCTGCATACATCATGTGTGCAAGTTCTTCGGAATAGCATATATTTGCCACTACATTTTCAGGATATTGGCTGGCAAACTGACGGAATTTCTCCTCATACCGCCTTTCCCCTGTACCTAAAACAAAAAACTGAATATCTTCCATACAAATTTCATTCATAACCTGTTGGATTAGATCAATTCCTTTTTGTTCTGTTAATCTGGAAATAAACCCTATCACAAATTTGTCTTTGTTTACTTCTACACCAAAACGCCTTTGCAATTCTTCTTTATTCTTTCCCTTGTTCTCATTTACTGTATGGATATCATACTTCTCCTTAATAAATTTATCATGTACCGGATCGTATATACCATAATCTACTCCATTAATAATTCCTCTAAGATTCTCGCTGCGTGAAATCAGTAATTCGGCTAAATTTTCTCCATAGTAATGGGTTTGTATTTCCTTTGCATAGGTTTCACTAACCGTAGAAATATAATCCGCATATACAATTCCAGCTTTCAACATGGAACCACCACCATCCAGCTCGAAATTACCATTATTCATCAACGCATCCGGATATCCTAAAATAGTACGCAATACTTCCATCCGACAACAACCTTTAAATTCAAGGTTATGAATCGTAAGAACCGTTTTTATTTTCTGGTAAAACATATAACTTGACAAATCATTCTTAATATATACCGGCACTAATGAAGTCTGCCAGTCATGACAATGAATAATATCCGGTTTAAATTCAACCTTCGGCAGACTGTATAAAACCGCCTTACAAAAAAAACTAAACTTCCAAACATCATCATATATGTTCGTATAAGGAGTCATTCCCGAAAAATAATACTCGTTATCAATAAAATAAAATTGTATTCCTTCATACATCAATTTCTTGATGCCAACATATTCATCTCTTCCTGTAAAATTCATATAAAAATGGGTTACATGCTCTGCTTCTTCTCTTAATTCCTGAAAAATGCAGGTGTAAAATGGAAGAAATACCCTAATATCATATTCATTACGATTCATCATTTTAGGGAGTGCACCTATTACATCAGCGAGCCCACCGGTTTTTATAAAGGGGACGCCTTCAGATGCAACAAATAACACACGTTTCATTCTTACCTCCCGAGCTTATCACTTTTAAGTGTTCCTTGTATCAAATAGAGGACTTAAATCCTGTTCATCTTGCTTTATCTTTTTTATATAAAATTTACCTTATTATAGCACAAAACATAGCAAATATAAACATTTTTCTATTGAAAAATAAAAAATAAAAGTTCACAATTTTTTTTCATTTTTATGTGCAATGCTTATATAACCTCTATCATTTAAAAGAAACAAAAAATACAAAATTTTTCCCTTCCAGGTAAAAATGAAAACTCCATTTTGAAACGTCAAAACATTGTTCTTGGGATAGCAGAATCTACTAGTATTCTCTTGCAAATTTACAAAATATTTTAGGACGCATTCTTTTTTTCCAATCGAATTCTATCCGCTAACAGGGCAATAAATTCTGAATTGGTTGGTTTTCCTTTTCCGCAATGAATGGAATAACCAAACATTGTTTCCAACATTTCCATTTTCCCTCTATGAAATGCCACGTCAATGGCATGGCGAATGGCACGTTCTACACTAGAAGATGTTGTTTTATATTTTTTTGCTATGGTGGGGTACAATAATTTTGTAATATAATTCAGCATATTTTCATCTTTTACAGCCATCATAATACCTTCCCTGATATATTGATAACCTTTAATATGCGCAGGAATCCCTATTTCAAGTATCATTTCAGTCACCTTTTGTTCTAACTGATAATGTCTAAAATTATTATTTTCCTCCTCTTTTCTTGCTCTGTTTCGTTCTATAATCTGAATCATTCGCTTCCATACTATCTCATATTTTGCCGGCTTTATTAAATAATATCCCACCCCAAGATGAAATACACTTTCTATCATGCTCTTTGTGGTGACTGCGGAAAAAACCATAACCTTCTGACTTATTTCTTTCTTTTTATTCCATTGTTCCAGTACACCAATTCCATCTAATTTTGGGAGAACAATATCCATCAATATAATATCCGGTCCAAAAGAACGATTTACCTCAATCAATTCATGCCCATCCTTTACTGAAGCAATCAAAACCTCCTGATGAAAAACCTCTTCCATTTTTTTCTTTCCATTTGTTTTTAATTCTTCTATTAACTCCTGGTCGCTTTGCGCAACCAAAATTTTTATCTGTTGATTCTTTTCTTCATTCATAACAAACATTCTATCTTCTACCAGCATCTTACCACATTTCCTTTCCTACCCATTTTCCTATGCCGATTTCTTCTTATTTTCCAAACGAATTTTATCTGCAATTAATGCAATAAATTCAGAATTCGTTGGTTTTCCTTTTCCCGCATTTATGGTGTAACCAAATAAATCATCAATAATTTCTACTTTACCCCTTCCCCAAGCTACCTCGATAGCATGACGAATGGCACGTTCTACCCTGGATGCTGTTGTTTTATGAAGTTTCGCAATCGATGGATATAATTGTTTGGTAACAGAATTTAAAATATCCATATCCCCGACCGCCATTATAATTGCACTTCTTAAATACTGATAACCCTTTATATGTGCCGGAACCCCAATTTCATGTATCATATTTGTCACAATAATTTCTAATTGATGTGCATCTCCTTCGTCTCCCACCATCAAAGGATTATTTTTACTTTCGCACAAAATTCCTAAAAATTCTTCTTTTGAATAATCACCTGCTAAAAATTTCACATTCTCTAATTCTGGTAAATTCTGCAAAAATCCAACTTGTCCTTTAGATACGTTTAAAATAATTTCACTGACAAAAATATCTTTCTCTTTTATTTTTTCAATCACCCCAACACCATCAAGACCCGGCAAGATAGCGTTTAAAATCAAAACATCTGTATGATTTTTTTCTAAAAATTCTAAAACTTCTGTGCCGGAAGAAGCATTTAAAATAACTTCATACTTTTTTTCATTTTGCAAAAACCCATTCATTTTTTCGAGACCAGACTGGTTATAATCTGCTAAAACCACATTTACTTTATTCATTTTCTTTTCCATTGCGATTGCCGATGCCTTTTATGCCGAAAGAAAGCATCTGCAATCCTTCCTTTCTTTCTAATATATCTTTCGACATAATTGTAAATATCTGTAATTGATGTATTAATTATACATATTTTTCCAACTCTCGTCAATAGCAATTTACTATTTTTTACATATATTTCCTAAAAGTGCATTTTCCAAGTTATTTTGCACAACTTTTTTTTCACAAATACCAAGTCCAGCCTCATTAAAATTTCATTCAACAACCATCATATTTTCAATAAAAGTTCCATATCCCATTTTTGAATCCTGTACAAATACATGAGTAATGGCTCCTACTACTTTTCCATTCTGTATAATGGGTGTTCCACTCAACCCTTGTACAATTCCATTGGTAAGCTCTATCAAATCCTTGTCCACTATTTCTATTTTCATTTCTTTTCCTTTCTCTTTATAATCCTGATGTACCTCTAATATATTTATTTCATAATACTCCTCTTCCCCGGATACATATGATTTAATATATGCTCTTCCTGTTTTAATTTCTTCTTTGGAAGCAACCGGAAGATATTCTTCCAATTTCGGTTTTTCCCCCTCATACTTTCCGGAAATCCCTGACACATCATTCTTATTGATTTCCCCAATTTTATTCGTTTCAGAATAATCAATACTTCCAATGATTTCTCCTGGACTTCCGGCCTCCCCCTTGACAATGTTTAAAACTTTTGCTTCGTATATAGAGCCTCCCTTAATCTGAACCAGTTCCATGGTATCCAAATCATTAATTCCATGTCCCAATGCAGAAAATGTAGTTTCCGTTACATAAGTTAAAGTCCCAATTCCCTGCATATTATCTCTAATCCAGATTCCTAATTTTCTTTTTCCATCCTTATCAATGACAGGATTTACTTCCGCTTCAAATTCTTCCCCTTTTCTACGTATCAGTAAAGTTACCTTCCCATCCTCTTTTGCTCCCAACAAACTTTCTATTTCTTCCTTCCGATAGATTTTAGTACCATTTACCTCAAGAATATAATCTCCAGAGCGTAAAACATATTGACATGGAGACTCGTATTTTCCATCAATACTTGTTACTTCGCTTACCCCTAACACTAAGATTCCCTCCGTTTCCATATAAATTCCTATGGATTTTCCAGACGGTGCTACCATATTGGAGTTTATGACTTCAACAGATTCTGATGTCTTCACATTCAAGGCCACTGTTTCTTTCATTTTATTGTTTCGGCTTTTTTCAATCAAAAATCCTAAGGAACAAAATTGAATCACTAAAACAACATATAACACTCCTTTGTATAAAAGTTTCCTTTTTTCATCCATACACCTCATCCTCCATAAAAAAAACACACCTACAAGAAAGATTTTTTTCTTTCTTAGTATGTGTGTTTTTCCGTCCGGGAAATCAGTTACTTTTTGTTTTTTGTGCTAATTTCTTCATTTCTTTTGCACTTTCCATAACAGTATTTGTAATAGAAACCCCACTTAACATTCTTGCCAGTTCTTTTATCTGTTCTTCCTCTTTCAACAAGTGAATATCTGTAATGGTTTTTCCATTCTGAGCATTTTTTTCAATCAGAAAATGATAATCAGCCATTGCCGCAATCTGTGGAAGATGGGTAATTGCCATGACCTGATGATTTTTCGAAATCAATGCCATCTTCTCTGATACCTTTTGTGCAGTTCTTCCGCTGATTCCTACATCAATTTCATCAAAAATCAAAGTTTCAATCTCATCCGTATCTGCCAGCACCGATTTTAATGCAAGCATGATTCTTGATAGTTCACCACCGGATGCCACTTCCCAAATGGGTCTTCTTTTTTCTCCTGCGTTAGTGGAGATAGTGAAAGAAACTTCATCTATCCCATTCGCAGAATACTCTGCTTTTTCGTAAAACTCAATTGCAAAATCAACTTCCATGAAATTCAAATCTTTTAATGCCTCTATGATACATCCTTCCAATACTTTTGCTGCCTGTTTTCTTAAGTGAGATAATTCCTTTGAACTTTTTTCAATTCTGTTTTTTGCCTCTTTTAATTTCTCTTCCAGATTTTTAGATTCTTCCTCAATATGAAGCATTTTTTCATATTGTTCTTTTGCATTCTGACCGTATTTTATGATTTCTTCTATAGTATCTCCATATTTTGATTTTAAATGATTGATTTCATATAAACGTTTTTCCGTATTCCGATAGCTTTCTTCATCAAAAGTAAACTCCTCTTCATAGGCTTTCATTTCTTTATTAAAATCATTTAATAGATTATCCACATTTAAAAGCTGTTCATATAGATTCTGCAATTCGCTGTCATATTCACATATCTGACCAAGCTTTTTTAATGCCACACTAAATTGTGAGCCGGCAGCACTTCCGGATTCATACCCAGTCGCTTGATATACTCCGGAAAGATTCTCCATAATTTCTTTGGCATTTTCCATTTTTTTATATTCTTGTTCTAAAGAAATATCTTCTCCCTCTGTGAGTCCTGCCTCTTCGATTTCTTTATATTCAAATTCCAGAAAACTCATTTTTCTGGCTCTTTCCTGTTTCAAATTTTCCAGTTCCTTCCATCTTAGGAGATATTTTTCATACTGTTTCATATCTGAAACAACTTCTTCTTTTACTTTTTTATCCTTAGAAAATGCAAACCGGTCTAAAACTTCCAAATGATAGTCTTTTTTTAACAAGGACTGATGTTCATGCTGTCCATGAATATCCAAAAGAAAAGAAGCCACTTCCTTTAATTTTCCTATCGTTACTGTTTCATCATTAATCTTACAAATGCTTCTTTTTTCTGTGATTTTTCTAGAAATAATTACCTGACCATCTTCCTTGATATTCACATCAAAATTTTTTAATTTCTGAATCGTTTCCTCTTTTTCTACTACAAAAACCAGTTCTACCAATGCCTCTTCTTCTCCACTCCGAATCATATCCGCACTGGCTTTTGCACCTAATGCAAGATTAATGGAGCCTAGAATAATGGATTTACCTGCTCCGGTTTCTCCGGTTAAAATATTTAAGTGGTCATGAAAATCTATTTCAATCTCGTCAATTAATGCTAAATTTTTTACATGTAAATGATATAGCATTGTTTCCTCCGTTTCTTAATCTAATCAGTCAGACTAGTGAAATGCCATTTCTTCAATGATTTTCACCACATCCTCTACCATTTCTTTTGTTTTAATGGCACAAAAAATAGTATCATCCCCTGCAATGCATCCAACCATACCTTCTATTTCACTGTTGTCAAGGGCTGCCGCCACTGCCATGGCAACACCGGAAACCGTCTTGATAATAACCAGATTTTCTGCAGTATCAATTCCGATAATTCCTGCCCTCATCACCTTGGCTAATTTATTAACATGATCTGACTCCTGATTTTTCAGCATGATGTATTTTTGTTTTCCATTTCCATCTGAAACCTTTGTCAGCTTTAATTCCCGTATATCTCTTGAAATAGTAGCCTGAGTTGTCACAAACCCAGCTTCTAAAAGTCTTTCTGCCAATTCATCCTGTGTTTCAATGTTATTTTGCTCAATGATTTCTATCATTTTTGCCTGTCTTTTACTCTTCACGATTCTTTCTTCCCCCGTTTCCCAAAGTCTTTCGGCCGTATAGTTTATTCCTTACAATTTCATAAAAACTGACATTTCCGAAATGAATCAGACGTACCGTTTCCTTGGCTTTTCGAATCACAACCTTGTCCAAAGGGGAAAGTTTCTGCCCCATTTGTCCATCAAAAGTGGCCACTGCTTCTTCTAGCTGGGTTTTTCTTACTCTTCCTACTTCAATTACGATTTCCTCTTCACTAGATAGCACAATACTTCTGGAAATCAGAGAATGCGATAAAATAGGCGTCACCAGAATCAGACTTGTCTTAGGACTTACAATAGGACCACCCGCAGATAAATTATATCCTGTAGATCCGGTTGGGGTAGAAACAATGACACCATCCGCCTCATAAACATCTAAAAGCTCATCTCCTGCAGTTAATTTCAATTCAATGATTCTCGAAAAACCACTTCTGCTAACCACAATTTCATTTAATGCAAAGGACTGGAACACAAGCTTATTTTCATGATAAACGTTGCCTTCTAACAACATCCTTTCTTCACATTTATAATTTCCCTCCACTACAAATTGGAGAGCTTCCATAACAAATTCAGGCTCAATTTCCGCTAAAAAACCAACCGTTCCAAGATTTACTCCCAAAATAGGAACCTCTTTCTGTCTCAGAACCCGGCAGGCTCTTAATATAGTGCCATCACCACCTAAAACTATGGCTGCTTCAAATTCGCCTTCTATTTTCTTTTCACCGTCCTCCTGCAAATATGCTTCGTCATAAATATCTGTACAAAGACTTGTTTCGCAATGACATTTCTCTAAATAGGATTTAATCTGATTTGTTACAGCGAAATCTTTGTCTTTATCTGTGTTGGTAATAATCAAAAAGCGTCTCATCGTATCCTCTTCCTTTTCCTATCTATCATCGACTACAAGGTTTCGTGTGACTTACGAATTACTTCATCAATAGAAAAAGGGATTACATAATCCGGTTCCACATTGGTTTTTTCCACATGCAGTAAATATTCTATATTGCCTTCCGGACCTTTAATTGGGGAAAATTCAAGATGCAAAGGTTTTAAACCATGTTCCTTGCTAAACTCAACAATCTGCTCAACTACCTCATGGTGTACTTTAATATCTCTTACTACTCCCTTTTTTCCTACTTTTTCTCTTCCAGCCTCAAACTGAGGTTTAATAAGACACACAATCTGCCCATTCTCTTTTAACAGTTCATATACCGGACCTAACACCTTGGTAAGGGAAATAAACGAAACATCAATGGAAGCGAAGTCAAGTTCCTCATTTATATCCTCTTTCGTAACATAGCGAATATTGGTTTTTTCCATACAGACAACCCGTTCATCCTGCCTTAACTTCCAATCCAGCTGTCCATGTCCCACATCCACACTAAACACCTTACAAGCTCCGTTTTGAAGCATACAATCTGTAAATCCACCTGTGGATGCTCCCACATCCATACATATTTTTTCTTCTAATGAAATATCAAAGTGACTCATAGCTTTTTCCAATTTCAATCCACCACGACTGACATATTTTAAGGTAGCACCCTTTACCTCAATCTTTGCCGTTGGCAAAAAGGTGGAGCCGGCCTTGTCCTCTTTTTGTCCCTCTACGTATACGATTCCGGACATAATGATAGCTTTCGCCTTTTCTCTAGAAGCTGCAAACCCCTGCTCCACCAAAAGTACATCCAAACGTTCTTTACCCATTGTTTTTTCCATCCTTCATATTGCTAAGAATTTCTTTTGTAATCTGATTTTTTTCTAACCCATGGCGTTTTCTTAACTCGTCAACTTTACCCTGTTCAATAAACTGATTCTTTAAATCAAAATTTAGCACCTTTACTTTCAGACCCTGTTCCATATAAAAACTGTTCACGGACTGTCCGAAACTTCCCTGATGAATCGATTCTTCTATCGTAATAATGAATGAATGCTGTTTCGTAAGTTCCATAAGCAGTTCTTCGTCATAAGGTTTAATAAAACGAACATTTACCAATGTAGGCCGGATTCCATTTTCTTTTAAAATTTCTGTCACTTCAACAGCCAAATCCATCATGTTTCCCACAGATAATATAGCTATTTCCCTGCCTTGTTCTATCACTTCACATTTTCCATAACGGACCTCATCCACTTGTTTTTCTAAAACAAGACTAGCCTCACCTCGTGGATACTTTATGACAATCGGAGCCTGAAACTCCATTGCAAAATCCAGCATTTTCTTCGTTTCCAATTTGTTTTTTGGCGCCAGAACCGTAAGATTCGGAATACTATTTAGATATGCAGTATCAAAAATTCCCTGATGCGTTTC
>JAFPAZ010000279.1 GCA_017390645.1 Lachnospiraceae bacterium | reverse complement strand
AATAATGCAATGGAGATGGCGATGGTTACAATTTTTTCCGGGGAGACAGGAAGCCATAGGAAAGCCAGATACCCGCTGGCAACGGCTATCATCCAGGAAATATCAAGCAAAGTTCCTATACCCAGGAGAATATAAGACCATCCGTTTGTGATAAGCCACGCAAGTCCGAAACATACGATGAGACGAGGATTGGCGATAAATTGTATTCCCTTTTTTATTGTCCCCTTAGTTATCTTCATTTTTATCCTTCCTGTGATTTTTGTTTTTTATCAGTTTTAGCATTCTTATATAGTTTTGAAAAGTTTTATCATTCTTATATAGTTTTGGAAAACTTTATCATTCTTGTATAGTTCTGGAATGTTTTATCATTTCTAAACTACGATTCCTGCGACACGTCCCTTTTTGGTATCAATTATTGTATCATAATTTGACAATGGTTACATCTTAATTTTTGCTTACATTTATAATATTTTGATAGTCAAACTTTTTTTTTTATGGTATACTTAAGACGTATGTGAAATTATGTTAGCCTACCAATGACATAATTTGGCATATCATGTAGAGGAAAGTCAAAATACTTAAAATTAAAAACTTTTAGATGGATGAAAAACGAGGTGCATTTATGGCAGAATATAACTTAGAGAAACAACATAGCAAAGGAAAACTGCATGCAATTGAACGAATTGACATGTTATTAGACGATGAAACATTTCAGGAGATTGAACTGGTAAAGGACAGACACTATGATGGTGTTATCATGGGTTCCGGTGAAATCAGCGGAAAGAAAGTATTTCTTTATGTGCAGGATTTCACCTATAAGGGAGGTACTCTTGGAAGATATCATGGAAGAAAGATTTCTTATCTTTTGGACATGGCAATGAAGCAAAAGTGCCCGGTAATCGGTGTCATTGATTCTGGTGGAGCAAGAATTCAGGAAGGGGTTAAGGCCTTAGCGAAATATGGTGATATTTTCTACCGTAATACCAAGGCTTCCGGATTTATTCCACAGATATCAGTCATCGTAGGACCATGTGCCGGAGGTGCAGTATATTCTCCGGGTATTACAGATTTTATTTTTATGGTAGATAAGATTAGTAACATGTTCGTTACAGGACCAAAGGTAGTAAAAAGCGTAACCAATGAATCTGTGACTGCGGAAGAATTAGGAGGTACCTTTGTACATTCTCATTTAAGTGGTGTTGCACATAATCATTTTGATAATGAATTAGATTGTATGAATGAAGTGCGTAAGCTGGTTCATATTTTACCAACCCATTACGGTGAAAAGAAGAAGAAAGTCACCAAGAAGGATTACATTCCAAAGTCCCAGGAACGATTAATTGAAATTATTCCGGATAAGGTAAATAAGGCTTATGACATGAAGGAAGTCATTGATACCATTATGGATAAAGATTCTTTCATCGAGTTACAGCCTGAATTTGCTAAGAATGTAATTATTGGTTTTGCGAAATTAAGCGAAATTACCGTGGGAATCGTTGCAAATCAGCCAAACTTTATGGCTGGAGGACTTGATTTTGATGGGGCAGATAAGGCAGCAAGATTCATCCGCTATTGTGACTGTTATGATATTCCGGTTATTACATTAACTGACGTTCCAGGATTTATTCCGGGGGTTGACCAGGAAAAGAAGGGTATTATCCGTCATGGTGCGAAGATGTTATATGCTTATTCCGAAGCGACTACCAAGAAGTTAAATGTAATCCTTAGAAAAGCATATGGTGGTGCATATATCGCCATGAGTAGTAAGCATCTGGATGCAGACTGTGTTTATGCATGGCCAAATGCAGAAATCGCTGTTATGGGTGCGGAAGGTGCAGTAGAAATTATTTATGCAAAGGACTTAAAACTTCTAGAAGGTGAAGCGAAAAACGAGTTTTATCAGAAAAAACTGGAAGAGTACAAAGAAAATCATATGAATACCAGAGTAGCAGTGGAACGTGGCTATGTAGATGAGGTAATCAAACCAAAGGATACCAGACAGATGTTGTTCGAAGCTTTGATTTCCCAGAAGAAAGATAAGAGAAGATGGACCGTTCCAAAGAAACATGGTAACATTCCTTTATAAAAAGAAAGTAGACTTATAAAAAGGCTGCCCGGGATAATAAAAATCATACAGGATAGAATCGTTTTGATATATCCTGTATGATTTTTACCCGGGCAGCCTTTTTTTGACATGTAAGGTGATGCGGATTTCGTGGGAAGTAATTCGTAGGTATCATGGGGGAAAAATACCTTTTCACTCGAACATCATATTATAGTCTGTCAATCAATTGTGAAGACAGTTTCTGAATTCGTTTTGCCAATTCCTTGGTATCACGTTGTTCAATGGATAATCTGCTTTGTTCATCAAGATCATCTAAATAGTTGTTTAATTCTCTTCCAATTAAGTCATCGATACCGACTTCAAAAAAGTTTGCAATTTTAATGATAACGCTGATGGATGGATCCGGAGCCTTTATATTATTTTTAGAGACACTCCAATATCTTGATAAAGAAGAAACAGGCATATTTAAAGCTTTTTCTAATTCTTTCAATTGTAATCCATGTTCTTTTGCTAATCGTTTTACATTTTTTTGAAATGCGAATCGGTCAAAAAGTTCACTCATTATTTTTCTCCTCTTCTTTTATATTTTTAGGCAATTGCGAAACTATAATATTTT
>JAFPAZ010000278.1 GCA_017390645.1 Lachnospiraceae bacterium | reverse complement strand
ATAGATGCAACTCTCACCCCATAAATGATACTATTAGCATAACAGGTACGAAGTTACCATTTTACATTTTCTACATCAAGGAAGCCAGAATTACACTCATAATAAGCCCTGCAAAAGTACTTAACAATCCTCCCGCAAGTGTCCATCTTGACTTGGTTACATTCACCGACATAAAATAAACGCTCATACAATACAACACCGTTTCCGTACAACTCATTAGAATGGATGCCAAAGTTCCTACATAAGAATCCGGTCCAAAGATGCGATAAATATCCAATAAAAGTCCCGTAGCTGCGGAACCGCTAAATAATTTCACCACCATCAAAGGTATGACTTCCTTTGGTACGTTAAAGATAGCCCCCAAAGGGGTAAGCAGATTTGCCAATGCATCAAGGGCTCCACTTTCTCTTAATACCCCTGTTCCCACCAACAATCCAATCAAAGTCGGAGCAAGATGATACACAATCAAAAGTCCATCCTTGGCACCTTTTACAAAAGCATCATATACCTTCACTTTTTTTGCCATTCCAAAAAGAATAATATATAAAATAAAGAGAGGAATCAATAAGTTTGACACTTCCAGAATC
Source organism: Lachnospiraceae bacterium (assembly GCA_017390645.1). The sequence continues at coordinate 2,039 of JAFPAZ010000278.1, read as the reverse complement.
AGTTTCATTCTTCCACACCCCTTTTTCCCATGATGAGACAAAAGAAGATTGCCACCAGAGTACTGACTAGTGTTGCAACAATGGAAGGCGCAACTATTTGTGTAGGATTCACGCTTCCATACTGCATCCGGTAAGCAATAATGTTAATGGGTATTAACTGTAAAGATGAGATATTTATTACCAGAAAGGTACACATATCATTACTGGCTGTCTCTTTTTCCTTATTCAGTCTATGGAGTTCTTTCATTGCCAATAATCCGGAAGGGGTCGCTGCCCATCCCAGTCCTAAAATATTAGCCATCATATTAGTTGCAATGTATTCATTGGCAATGTCATCCTTCGGAATCCCTGGAAACAATAAACGAATCAAAGGCTTCATTTTTCTTGACAATGCAGTGGTTAAACCACTTTCTTTTGCAATTTCCATAATTCCACTCCACATGGCAACCACTCCTGCCATGGTAATACATAATGAAACTGCTTCCTTTGAGGAAGAAAGAAATGCTTCCGACACTTCGTTTGTTTTCCCTGTGAGAATTCCAAATATAACCCCGGTAATCACCATTCCAGCCCATAAATAATTTAGCATTCCAAACACCTTTTTTACTATACCTATTCCATTTTTATCTAATTATACTAATTTTTAATATTATTAAGAATTATTAAAAATCTAGTAAACTTTTTTAGGAAATCTACGAAATCCAGTTGACAAAATGCAACATAATATGCTAAATTTTACCTATAACATATTAACCACCACACTTCCGTTCGTAAATCGACGGAAATGCCAGAAAAAAGGAGGATTTTTTCATGAAAAGTACTGGAATTGTAAGAAAACTTGACGAATTAGGACGTATTACATTACCAATCGAATTAAGACGTACTCTTGATGTAGCAGATCGCGATCCAATTGAAATCTTTGTAGATGAAGGAACTATCATCTTAAAGAAATATGCCCCTGCTGATATTTTCACAGGAGAAATGGATGATTTGATCGAATACAAGGGTAAAAAAGTATCCAAAGATACGATTCGCGAATTAGCAAGAATTGCAGGAATGGAATTCAAAAACTAATATAAGAATTGTAGGAATGAATTCAAAAACTTGAATTATAAGATTAGAATTCAAAACTTATCTATGCAATGATAAATAAGAATTTAGAATTTATATAAGAATTTAGAGCTTACATAAGAATTTAGAGCTTACATAAGAATTTAGAACTTACATGTAAATTTAGAAAATATAACTTCAAGCTAACATGAGGATTACGGAACGTAATTCAAAAACTAACTCATGTATAAAACGGGCGATTCGCCCGTTTTTTTTATTTTTAGTATCAAAATAGTATCACAAAATACGACTCAATCCCCCATTCTTCCTCGCTTTCCGACTATCACCGCATAAAAAATAGTATCAAAATAATTAAAATCCCCTATTTTTAGAGCTTTTTGGATCAAAAATATCATTAGTCGTTTACCCTAGAAAACAAGAAGCCTTGTTCATAACTGATATTTCAGTTATATAACAAAGGTTCCTTGTTTTTTAATGCCTAAATTTTTAATCAGTGTATTACCTATAGACCGGAATTATTTCAAGAAAGATGAGTTCCCTTTTCTTGACATTGACTGTCTCAGTTTTTTCACCTCCGCCCTGAATTTTGTAAGAATATCCGCCAGAATATCTTTAAGAAAGCTCCTGTAACATTTTCTCTTGCACTCTCAGAACTTCTTCCAACTCCGCTCCAGTAAATTCTGCAATCTGTTCTGGAGTATATCCTTTTCGAAAAGCATTTTGTATTATTTCTTTACGTCCATCCTCAAGTCCATCCTCATAGCCCTCCTTTTTCAGGGTTTCTTCATGCAGTCTTGCGTTATATTCAAATATACTCAATTTTTTCACCTCCGCCCTGAATTTTGTAAGAATATCCACGAAAATTAATCTGTTTCATTCCGTGTGTTAATCTATTTTTATCTTCTTTTCCATCAGGATACCTAATATATCCTCCTGTGTAGAATCTGGGGCAGCAGTGTTGATTACTT
>JAFPAZ010000277.1 GCA_017390645.1 Lachnospiraceae bacterium | reverse complement strand
CTGGAAACTGGAAAACTGGGATGAATATATTGCCAGCTGCGATTTCACCAGACCAGCCGATATTCCGGAATTAGTGGTATTCCCTAATTCTTCTGATGAAGAATATAAGAATTCCCTTGAAAAAACAGCGAAATATATCTTAGAAAAATAAAACGAACCCCGGCTAGAAGCCGGGGTTTTTATTTTTTCTATCTTACTTCCTTTCTCCGGAAAAACAAAATTCCAACCATCGTTGTCACAATCACATAAACTGCTCCCATCAAAAAACAGGATAAAACAGTTCCTGCATCCTGCACACCATCATTCACCAGATTGGTCATTTGCGTTGTCAGCAACGAATCTGAAAACAAATCCAACAACACATTATCTCCAAATACACTTTTTAGAATCCAGACACCATTTGGAAGAAAAGAAAAAATCGCCAGATATCCGCATCCCCAAAGCATTTCATTTTGAATCAGAAAGGCCATCATATGTATCAAAGACTGACCTCCCATCCATAAAAACAAGCCGCAAAGTACCTGTTTCGCAAGGCTTACATATCCTTCCAGCGTGAGACTAGGGTCTGCTCCATAAAAAATCCTTACACAAGCCATGTAGGTCAATGTCACCAGAACCACTCCAATCACAAGTACCATCCACCCCATGAAAAGCCTCGAAAGATATAACTTCGTTCTGTTTTCTCCCCGGGTAATCACGTTTTTCATGGTACGGAACTTATATTCACTGGTAAAGGCGATGTCCTCTGTTACAATCAACAGATACCATACAATATTACTAGAAGCATAAAATCCCATATCCAGCACCTGTCCGGCATCGTATCCCATATTAAAATGCTCCATCATGGGAAGAATCATCTTCGTCACCAAAACAATCAAGGCTGCACATCCCATGGATAGCAGAAGGAAAATAAAAGGATAAGCCCGATGGGTTAATTTATACCATTCTGCTCTTAATGATGCTATCATACCTTCTCCCTCCCGCTCTTATGATTTTCAATCAAATCCAGATAATAGGATTCCAGACTCTTATTTATCATGGAAAATTCATATAAATCATACCCTTTTTCCACGATTTCCCTGGTAAGCTGTTCTGGATTTAATAAAGATTCCTTTAAAATTAAGCTGCCCTCTTCCTTCTCAATTTGAGAAAATCCATATTTTTCCTGTAGAAGCGAAAGCACCTTATCCGGTTCGTTCACCCGTATTTTCCAGTTAGGACGGCATTTATGTTCCAGTTCCTCTTTGCTTAATTCTTCTAAAATAATTCCTTTATCAAGGAACCCATAATTCGTAGCAATCGACTCCAGTTCCCCTAAAATATGTGAAGAAATGATAATGGTAATATTTCTTTCCTGGTTTAACTTACGGATCAAATTACGAACTTCTACAATTCCCATGGGATCCAGACCGTTAATGGGCTCATCCAGAACCAGAAATTCCGGGTCATTTAAGATGGCAAGTCCGATTCCCAGTCTTTGCTTCATTCCAAGAGAATAATTTTTAAACTTCTTTTTCCCACTCTTTCCTAAACCCACTAACTCCAGAACTTCATCTACATTAGCCTTACCACCAAGCTGGCGATTATAGTATTCTAAGTTGGTTTTTCCATCAAAAAACGGGTAAAAACTTGGAGTTTCAATAATGGAACCCATTTTTTTCCTGGCTTCGTCATAACCATTCTTTCCATTCTCCCCTAACAGCCACATGCTCCCTGCCTGCTGCTTCGTAAGACCTGTAAGAATTCTCATTAATGTAGTTTTTCCAGCCCCATTTTTACCTACCAGACCATAGATTTGTCCCTTATTTATGGTAACATCTACCTGCTTTAACACCTGCTGGGAACCATAACGTTTCTTAATGCCTTTTAACTGTAAAACCATATCCTCCACTATTATACACCCCTTTTCTTCTCAAAGTACTAGGTAATTGCAAAACTATCGAATTCTTATACAAAATGATGCAAAAGAAATAAATCAGGCTTCTGTGAGACCGCCGGCTTGTAATGAGAGAGGTAACTTGAATTTACTATTGCTACAAACTAGCGTAACGAAAGCGCCCTTCACCTATTTGTTCTCTTTGTATCACTTTTATATAAAATATTTTAATTTGGCAATGATTTATGTTATACGCCAACAATCATACACCCTGCTATTACCTCGTACTCTGGTGTTCCTCATAGGTTTCCGAGAAAATATGACTTCCTGTTTCTTCATTATCCGTATGATAGAACAAATAGGAATGACTTTCCGGATTTACCGCTGCCTCCAAAGAAGCTGCCCCAGGTGAACAAATCGGTCCCACCGGAAGCCCTTCATATTTATAGGTATTATATGGAGACTCAATTTCCAAATCGTCATATAATACCTGATTTACGTCATACATTCCATCTGTCAACGGATACAGTACCGTCGGACACATCTGAAGTTTCATATTAATATCCAGACGGTTATAAATTACTCCTGAGATTGTCGGGCGTTCCTCCTGAAGTTTCGCCTCCCTCTCAATAATAGATGCTATGGTAACGATTTCGTAATTACTCATACCAAGTTCTTTCGCTTTTTCCTGCATTTCGGTTGTATAGTTATTCTCAAAAGCCTTTAACATACGATTTACAATATCATGGGCAGTTTCCCCTACGAAAATCTCATAAGTAGCCGGGAATAAAAATCCCTGTAAATAATATTTTGTTCCCTCTTTTTTCGTAAAATCAAGGAAATCATAGTCATAATCCGTGGCTTCCACCGCTGCAAGGAAATCTTCTTTCGTACAAATTCCTTCAGAATCCAGTTTCGCCGCTATCATTTCAATGGAATATCCTTCCGGAATGGTAAATTTTAAGGTTTCCCTGTCATCACCTGCCGACATCAATGCAATCATGTCATCAATGGTCATTCCCTTAGTAATGGTATAAGTACCATACTTAATTTTCCCATTATACTGGGAATCTTTTACCCTCTGGGCAAAGGCCTTTTCATAGGTAATCACATCATGTTCTTTTAATAATAGTCCAATACTTTCTGCACTGGCACCCATTGGAACTTCTAAGGTAAAATCCTCACCCTGATAAGTCTGATCACCCTTATAATCTTTCATAAAATCACGGTAAATCCCCATTCCATAAGAGGCAACCACGGCTATAATAGCACCAATTACAGCCAGAATGATAAGTGGCTTAATTAATTTTTTCATAAATTTTATCCCCTATTCTTATAAAATGTATTATAATAACTGTAAAAGTACGAAATGTATACCCATTCGTATCTTTTATCATGATTCTAAAGATACTTTCACCCATAATTACAGTATAACAGTATTTTCATGCCATGGAAACAATTTTTTTATCATATTTTCAGGAAAAATGTGTAGGTATTCATTTACCTGCCAAAAACAACTTTCTGTATAAACGCTTGCACCAGTTGCCCTGCGGCCACAATAACAAAGGGAGGAATATTTATGGCAAAAAGACTCAGAGCCTACCTGGCTCTCATGGAAAAAATGAAAGACAAGGAAATGACGGAAGAAGAAAGAGAAGAATTCTTAAAACAGATGCTGGTACAAATCCAGTTTTTCCAACATGAACGGTTCATTCACTTAATCGTAACCGTATGCTTCGCCTTGCTTTTGATGATGGCACTTTTAGGTTGTTACCTTACCCCTGACTTCGGCCTGTTCGCATTGGCTGTTTTATTCTTTGGACTGTTGATTCCTTACATCAAACACTATTATCTATTGGAAAATGGAGTCCAAAAGCTTTACACCTATTATGACCAGATTCAGCAAAAACATTTTCAAAGTTTTACATAAAAATAGTGACAGGTATCCCAATCCATTGAACAACATTTTCATAGTTTTGCATAAAATAATGACAGGTATCTCAATCCATTGAACACGCCTTTTTCTTTCCATCATGTATATAACCGAAAAAGACTGTGGAATGGTAAATATTTTAATTTATAATAAAAAATAGGGCCGTCGCACCAAGAAAAAATCACAAGATACGGAATATTTTTTCACTCATATCCTGTAGAATTTTTTCTGAATGCCACAGCCCTATTTTTAATTCTACGTAACTGTTCACACGTGAACAGTTACGTATTGATTTTTACATACAAATTCGCTTCGCGAAGCTTAAAACCAACCCCTGAATCATACTATTACGTAACCTGACAGCAAGTGTCAGGTTACTGAGTGAACAGTTACAATTCTACAATGTTTCCGGTTCTTCGTATTCTACGCCGAACGTTTCTACTGTTATGGTTTCGATTCTCTGGTCTGTCATAGGACGGTCTGCAAAATTAGTCGGAGTTTCCGCAATCTTATCTACCACTTCAATTCCTTCGATAACCTTACCAAAAGTCGCATAATCTCCATCTAAATATGGATAATCCACATGCATAATGAAGAATTGGGAACCTGCGGAATCAGGATGTTTCGCTCTCGCCATGGAAAGAACTCCTCTGGTATGCTTTAACTCATTATTAAAACCATTGTTAGCAAATTCCCCTTTAATGTGATATCCTGGCCCTCCGGTTCCATTTCCTTCCGGGCAACCTCCCTGAATCATAAAATTAGGGATGACACGGTGGAAAATCAATTCGTTATAATATCCCTTTTTGATCAAAGAAATAAAATTCTTTACTGTATTCGGAGCAATGTCTGGATAAAGTTCTGCCTTCATCACATCTCCTGTAGTCATAGTAATGGTTACAATAGGATTTTTTTGTTCCATTTTTCATATCTCCTTTTAAAATAATAATTTGTTTTAGGCGTTTGCGAAACCTATAATATTCTATATGAAAGTGATTCAAAAGAATCAAAACACCGCAGGCACGCTTTCGCTGCGTTCGGCTCTTAGCGGTACTAAATTCGCGGCAAGCCGCTCCTTAAGTACCGACGGCCGAACAGGCACCTGCTTATGTATTTGTTTCTTTTGAATCACTTAATATATGTTTTGGTAGTTTCGCAATTATCGATATATTCTCATAGATTATATACATCTTTCTGCAACAGTTAAATGATATCACAAAACCACTCACGACTCAAGGGACTTTTCCAAATCCTTACTAAATCATGAAACAAAAATAATGCATAAAATAATGTAAAGACACAAAAAAATAATTACATTTTATATAATTTATTTGCTTTTCAATTTTCTTTTCCATCTATTAATACATATAATAATGCAAAAATACAAAAATCAATTACACTTTTTGTAATTTATTTACTTTTCAATTTTCTTTTCCACTTATATTTGTCATAAATTTTTCTTCTACGGTTATTTTTTACTCACACTACCAACATTTTTTGCGTTTTTTTTGGTACATTCTACCTTTTTCTCATAAAAATGTTATACTTTACTATGGAACTGCCATTTATAGATATAATGGGCTTTTCTACTATTGATGTCTGAAAACCAGGCATTTATATTATATGAAATCAGGTAATTTTGCACCTCAAAATGGCAATAATAAAAACGGAAGTTGCTATTTACATGGAATAGTAACCGATTGAATCTTGATAATCTTTAAACTGATTCAAAATTTACTAATCCTTGATATCCGCAACCTACTTCTACGAATACCTGATAAAAAACTTTCAAAGGAGATGATTCAATGCCAGCATTTAAAGATGAAATTCGTGGCACATGGTATGTAAAATTTTATTATAAAGATTGGCAGGGAGTCAAAAAGCAGAAATTTAAACGTGGCTTCCCTTCCAAAAAAGAAGCGCAAAACTTTGAACGAAAATTTTTGGAAGAAAAAAGCCAGGATATTAATATGACCTTTCAAATTCTTAGTGACATTTACTTTAAAGACATGAAAGAACGTTTAAAATCCTCTACTCTGCATAGCAAAAAACATATATTTGACACAAAACTGCTTCCTTACTTCGGTTATATGTCCGTTAGTGACATCCAGCCTATGGACATACGAAACTGGCAAAATGAATTAATGAAACAAAATTATTCAAAAACCTATTTAAAAAATGTAAACAATCAACTTACTGCCATTTTAAATTATGCAGTCAGGTATTATGGACTCAGAAAAAATCCTTGCCATCAGGCGGGAAGTATCGGAAAAAACAAGGCAGATGAAATGAATTTCTGGACAAGAGAAGAATTCGAACAATTTATACAATCCGTTACTGATAATGAAAATGCACGTATGAGTTTTATGGTATTATACTGGACCGGCATGCGGGAAGGAGAGCTTTTCGCATTGACGCCGGAAGACATTGATTTAAAAGAGAAAAAATTAAGAATTAATAAAACTTATCAGAGGCTGCACGGACAGGATATTATTACCTCTCCCAAGACAACGAAAAGTAATCGTATCGTTCCGCTTCCTTCCTTTTTGTGTGATGAATTAAGAAACTATATTCTATACCGGAATGCAACAGATACCGATCGCCTCTTCCCTTTTACAAAAAATTACTTATCCCGCGCCATGACACATTATTGCGATATATCTCAGGTAAAACGTATCCGGGTACATGATATTCGCCACAGTCACGTCAGTCTGCTAATAAATCTTGGCTTTTCCCCATTGATTATAGCAGAACGTGTAGGACATGAAAAAGTTGCAACTACCTTGAACACATATTCCCATTTATT
>JAFPAZ010000276.1 GCA_017390645.1 Lachnospiraceae bacterium | reverse complement strand
TTTATCCCTTACTCATCTGGATGGAGAAGAGGTAAAACAGCGATTTCCGAATATTTATCATCATTGTTTGGAAGAGGGCTATGATTTGACGAAAGAACCGATTCCGATTACACCGGTGCAACATTATCACATGGGTGGAATAAAGGTAGACCTGGATAGTAAGACCAGCGTGGAAGGACTGTTGGCAGTAGGTGAGGCTAGTTGCAATGGAGTGCATGGAGCGAATCGCCTGGCATCTAATTCTTTGTTAGAGAGTCTGGTATTTGCAGAATGTGCTGCTAACTATGTAACCGAACATTTATTAGAAAAAGAAGATTTACATACAGAAGCTTCGGGTGAGGATAAAAATTTACAGTCTGTTTCCAGTCAATGTCAGGAAAAGGATAAAAATGTACAAGTTGACTTAAGAGATTGCCAGAATAAAGAGAAGTATCCACAGCTTGACCTAAGCAGTTATCAGGAAGAGGAACTGAAAAAGGAATATAAAAAGATTATTTTAAATGAAATTAAACGAAGGGATGGAGAGTTTTATGCTAAATGGTGTAACAATGAAAATTAATATAGACGAGTATATTTTAAATGCGTTAAAAGAAGATATTACCAGCGAGGATGTTACGACGAATGCTATCATGCCGGAAGAAAAAGCCGGAAAAGCGGATTTAATCTGTAAGGAAGATGGTGTGATTTGTGGATTAGGAGTATTCCAAAGAGTTTTTGAATTATTGGATGATCATGCGCGTTTTGAAACCAACCTAAAAGATGGTGATGAGGTTAAGAAAGGTCAGTTAATGGGTGTGATTTACGGAGATATTAAGGCACTTCTGACAGGAGAACGTACTGCTTTAAATTACCTGCAAAGAATGAGTGGAATTGCTACCTTTACCAAGAGTCTTGCGAAGGAACTAGAAGGCAGTAATACAAAACTTCTCGATACCAGAAAAACCACTCCAAATATGAGACCTTTTGAAAAATATGCAGTAAAAATTGGTGGAGGAACCAATCACAGATATAATTTATCAGATGGTATTTTAATTAAAGATAATCACATTGGTGCTGCAGGAAGTATTAAAAAAGCAGTTCAGATGGCAAAGGATTATGCTCCATTTGTGCGGAAGATAGAGGTGGAAGTGGAATCCCTTTCGCAATTAGAAGAAGCTTTAGAGGCCGGTGCAGATATTATCATGTTGGATAACATGGACAACGAAACGATGAAAGAAGCAGTAAAAATCGTTGGAACTAAGGCTGAAACCGAGTGTTCCGGTAACGTTACCAAGGAACGTTTGAAGGAAATCAGGGAAATTGGAGTAAATTATGTTTCTTCCGGAGCGTTGACCCATTCGGCTCCAATTATGGATATCTCATTGAAAAATCTAGTACCTGTGGAATCATAATAGATCGGTTTTGAATGGAAGGATGCCATTCTTACAGATTTATTTTGCAAAGCCACTGTGAACACTGTCTGATTGTGGGTAGTAACAAATGTAATGTTACGGTTCCACTTTGAACAGTAATATTGTAATGAAAAGGTAGCATTCAAAGAAAAATGTTGCCTTTTCTTTTTATTCTTTTTGTGATATGATAAAAAAGATATGATGAATTAGGGGAGTTCGGAGAAAAAATAATCTGAGGTACCAAATGAGGTTAAAGTGCCTTTTGGATCTGATATTATGTTTTTATCCATAAAAAGGAAAGAAGGGATATTTTGAAGAAAAAATTGATGAAGCAGATTTTTATTGTGGACGTAATTTTGGCAATTGCAGCAATCTGCTTATACGCAGAGCCGTTGATTGGTCTTTCTTTTTCCGGGTCGGATTCTAAGGAAGTGGCTATGGCTTATGTTATGCTGTTCCTGATTTTTGTGGTATTTATTGCTGTAAACATTCGTCTGGTTACGACCCGATATGAAGAAAATGAAATTATCATTGATGAAATAGAAAGTGTGGAACTGCTGAAGGAAGAGCTAAAGAAGTTACAGAAAATAAAGCCTAATTTTCGGCAGGAGATTCACGTATCCTTAGAACAGATGGAGCGACTGGAACGAAAATATGATATGTTAAACCAGTTATTATATCAAAGTTTTCATCAGAATGAGGATATGGTGAATACCAAACAATGTATGAATGAAATGCAGGATATGCTGTATGACAATGTAAAGCAGCTGATTAAGTGTCTGAAAGTACAAGATGCCAATGAGTACATAAATCTCCAATCCGGATACCGTACCATTGATAATGACGTAATGGCGAAAAAACAGCAGCAGTTACAGGAAAATGTGAATTATATCCGGGAGAAAGTAAATAAAAACGAACAGATTTTATTGGCTTTTGATCATTTAATGACAGAAATATCCAGAATCAATGATTCTGAGGAAGAAAATGATTTATCAAAGATTAACGACATGGTATCGGCATTAAGGAAGTTAAGAACAGCTTCCAGCGAAGATCCGATAGAAGAGTTAATTGGAAAATACCAGTCGTAGAAATCATATTAAAAAAGAAAAAGGAGAGATAATATGGACCGTTCTAATGTTGCAGGGAAAAAAGCAGCTAGTTTTATTATAGTAGCAATTATATTTTTTATCGTAATTTTTACCGGAATTTCTTTAATTAGTAAATTTTCCGGTTCTGGTTCCGGTAGTAAAATTGAGACAGAGGAAGAGGCGCAAAAGCAGCTGACAAAGTTACTGAATAAGGTAAAAGTTACAGAGGTAGATCCGATTCGTGGTCAGGTGGAATTTGGAGCGACTTCTTTAGCAGATGAATTGCCGGAAATATCAAAATATGAATGCTCTGTAGTGGGCAATGGAGAAATCAATGTAGAAATTATTTCTTCTCCGGAAAAAGCAGGAGTGGGAACAGACGGATGGATGAATGAGATGGCGGAAGAGTTTAACCGTTCCGGATATACCTATGATGGAAAATCAGTGTCAGTGTCAGTTCGTAACGTTACTTCTGGTCTTGCCATGGATTATATAGTTTCTGGAAAATATGTTCCGGAAGGATTTTCTCCTTCTGCCAGTATGTGGGGTGAAATGACCATTGCCCAAGGAAGCGATTTGGAAGTAATTACAGAAAGAACCGTTGGGAATGTTGCAGGTATCCTGCTGAAGAAGAGTAAAATTGAAAGCCTGGAAGGAAAGTATGGAAGCGTAGATATGAAAACGGTGACCCAGGCAGTGGCAGATGGGGAATTGTTAATGGGTTATACCAATCCTCTTGCCAGTTCCACAGGACTGAATTTCCTGCTATGTACACTCTATGCGTATGATAGTGAGAACATATTAAGTGATGCTGCTATTGATGGATTTACAACATTCCAGCAAAATATTCCTTATGTTGCTTATAACACTATGCAGATGAGAGAATCAGCATCATCTGGTTCATTAGAAGGAATGATATTGGAATATCAGACATATGTAAATAGTGACTTACAGTCTACTTATAATTTTATTCCATTTGGTTTAAGACATGATAATCCGCTTTATGCAACGGAAAGTGCAACGGAAAGTGAAAAGGCAGTACTTACCATGTTTGCGGAATTTTGTGCTTCAGATTCCGGTAAAAGCCTGGCAGATGAATATGGTTTTAATGGTCTGGATTCTTACGTATCAGAATTACCGGATTATAGTGGAACTACCATTGTAAATGCACAGAAACTATGGAAAGAAAACAAAGATTATGGAAAAGAAATTGTCGCAGTCTTCGTGGCTGATGTTTCCGGAAGTATGTCAGGAGACCCTATGAATCAGTTAAAGGATGCGTTGATAATCAGCAGTCAGTATATTAATGAAAATAACAGCATTGGTCTGGTAAGTTATAGTTCTGATGTATATATTAACCTTCCAATTGGAAAATTTGATTTAAATCAGAGGTCTTACTTCGTGGGAGCCGTGGATAGTCTGATGGCAAATGGAAATACTGCTTCTTATGATGCTTTGCTGGTGGCTGTGGATATGATTGAAAAGGAAATGGAAAATAACCCGGATGCGACTCCTATGATCTTCTTGCTCAGTGATGGAGAAACCAATGTAGGTAATGAATTAGATAAATGTATTCCTATTTTACAGTATTATTCGATTCCGGTATATACCATAGGATACAATGCCAATATTGAAGCTTTAGAAGAGATTTCAAGTATCAATGAAGCAGTTAGTATTAATGCAGATAGTGATGATGTAATTTATAAGATTAAGAGTTTATTTAATGCACAGATGTAAGTATAGAATGGAATAGGTAATTGCGAAAGTATAGCTACAAGGATTTTAGAAGGAGGAAAAAGACATGATGAATTATAAAAAGTATAAAAGAGGATATTTTATGCCCCCAACGAAGTGTTTGAAATGGGCTGAAAAAGAATATATAGAAAAAGCACCAATCTGGTGTTCTGTTGACTTAAGAGATGGAAATCAGGCCTTGATTATCCCTATGAGCTTAGAGGAAAAGGTAGAATTTTTTAAATTATTAGTAAAGATTGGATTTAAAGAAATCGAAGTAGGATTTCCGGCGGCTTCAGAAACAGAATATAACTTCTTAAGAAAGTTAATTGAAGAAGATTTGATTCCGGATGATGTGACCATTCAAGTACTTACCCAGGCAAGAGAGCATATTATTAAGAAGACTTTTGAAGCTTTGGATGGTGCGAAGAAGGCAATTGTGCATGTATATAATTCCACTTCTTATGCACAAAGGGAGCAGGTATTTAAGAAATCTAAGGAAGAAATCTTAGAGATTGCAGTAAGTGGAGCAAAACTTTTAAAAGATATGGCAGCAGAAACCAATGGAAATTTCCAGTTTGAATATTCACCGGAAAGTTTTACAGGGACAGAAGTAGATTATGCTTTGGAAGTATGTAATGCAGTATTGGATGTATGGCAGCCAACTGCTGATCATAAAGCCATTATTAACTTACCAGTTACAGTGTCCCATTCTATGCCTCACGTTTATGCAAGTCAGGTAGAATATATGAGCGACAATTTAAGATACCGTGAGAATGTAATTTTATCGTTACACCCACATAATGACAGAGGTGTTGCAATTGCAGACTCTGAGTTAGGTTTACTTGCCGGTGGGGACCGTATTGAAGGAACTTTATTTGGAAACGGAGAACGTACCGGTAATGTAGATATCATTACTTTAGCTATGAATATGTTTTCTCAGGGTGTAAATCCGGAACTTAATTTTGAAAATATGCCGGAAATTGTAGAAGTATATGAAAAAGTAACCCGTATGCATGTATATGAGCGTTCTCCATATTCCGGACAGTTAGTGTTTGCAGCATTCTCCGGCTCCCATCAGGATGCCATTGCCAAAGGTATGAAATGGAGAGAAGAAAAGAATCCGGAATACTGGACTGTACCTTATTTACCAATTGACCCTAAGGACATTGGAAGGGAATATGAAGCGGACGTGATTCGAATTAACAGTCAGTCCGGTAAGGGTGGAATTGGATATTTATTAGAGCATAAATATGGATTTAAATTACCGGCTAAGATGAGAGAAGAGGTAGGTTATTTTATTAAGGAAATATCCGATCATGCGCATAAAGAATTACAGCCAAATGAAGTAGTAGATCATTTTACAAAAGAATATATGAACCGGGAAGAAAATACAAAGTTAATGGAAGTTCATTTTGTGCAGGGAAATGGTATTGAGACGAAAATTACCCTTATGAGGGGAGAAGTGGAAAAACACTATTCTGGAAAGGGAAATGGAAGATTGGATGCAGTAAGCAATGCCATTATGAAACATTTTGATATTAACTTTAAATTAGTTTCTTATGAAGAGCATGCATTACAGATGGGTTCCGATTCCACTGCAGTAGCTTATGTAGGAATTGAAGATACCAATGGAAAGGTAACCTGGGGAGTGGGTACCGATGATGATATCATCAATGCATCTGTGAGGGCATTAATCAGCGCAGTAAATCGTGCAGGAGTGAAATAAGGAGGATGCCTTTTGGCGTCCTTCCCAAAAGAAACGTGAGCCTTTTAAGAACATGGAACCATTGTCTCAGCAGCAAGGAAAGGTGTTTTACACATGAATATATGGGATGTACTAGGAATTCAAAAATGCAAAGAAGAAAATAAAATCAAACAGGCATATTATGAAAAACTAAGGGTAACGAATCCGGAAGACCATCCGGAGGAATTTAAGCTTTTAAGACAGGCATTGGAAGAGGCTTTGGCTTATGCAAAAGGAACTGTAAAGGTATCTTCTGATATGCAGGGATTTATGCAAAAAGTGGACGAGATTTACCAGGATTACGGAAGAAGAATTCAGGTGGACAGCTGGAGTGAACTATTGCAGGATGGTTTGTTAGATGAGGAAGATGCAAGAAATCAGGCATCTCTTTGCATATTAAAATATATTGCAAAGCATACTTTTGTTCCCCATGAGGTACTTTGTTTTTTTAATGAGTGTTTTGACTGGTTTCATAATATGGAAGAGTTAAGCAAGGAATTTCCTAGAAATTTCCTGGAATTCATTATCGCCAATGTGCAGTATGAAGATATTTTCTTTTATTATAAAGTTCCAATCATAGAAAATTTTGATTATGATTCCTATATTGATAAATATTTTGAATATCGCAAGGCATATTCACAGGATAATTTAGAGCTTTGTGAAAAATTATATGAAGAATTTAAACAATATCCTTTTGATAATTTAAATGTGGATACGATTTCTTTCTATGTTTTCCTTTATCTAAAAAAAGAGGAGAAAAAAG
Organism: Lachnospiraceae bacterium; assembly: GCA_017390645.1. The sequence continues at coordinate 37 of JAFPAZ010000276.1, read as the reverse complement.
CAGCCGGAGTGATTGAGAAGTGGTGTGATAAAGAGCC
>JAFPAZ010000275.1 GCA_017390645.1 Lachnospiraceae bacterium | reverse complement strand
GTAATTCCTATCATTCCCATAATAGCAGTTACCACAATAGTGGCACTTTCACAAACTGCAACCTCAATTAAACCTTCTTTACCGTAATAAACCGGAATATTTAAATCCTGAATTTTAATCTTTAAATCTTTTGCAAGATCTTCTGTCTGAACGCTTACCATTTGAGGCTTAAATTCCCGTATCTGTTTTTCAAATAAAGTAAGATTTTTTCCTGCTGACATGGATACAATCTGCATATCCTCGTTTTCTCTCACCACTTCTAAGGTCTGTGTCCCAATAGATCCGGTAGATCCAAGTAATGCTATTTTCTGCATCTTTTGTTTTCCTCCTGCTTAACTTAAAAATACAATTCCATAATAAACAATCGGTGCAGTAAAAATTATGCTGTCAAAACGATCTAACACCCCGCCATGCCCGGGAATTAATTTACCATAATCTTTAATTCCGGTATCTCTCTTAAATGCTGAGGCCGCCAAATCCCCGATGATAGAAATAAATGCACCTATCAAACACACTGCTGCACAAATCAAACCACTGTGATTTGAAAGTCCAAGATAAGTATTTCCCATATTTCCATATACAAAACCTAAAAGTCCGGCTCCAAGAATTCCACCAATGGCACCTTCTACACTCTTTTTGGGACTAAGTTTTGGCGACATTTTATGTTTCCCAATCAATCTTCCCACACAGTATGCAAAAGTATCATTTCCCCAGGAACTTAAAAATGCCAATACCACGTAAGCTCCGCCACCCTCAAGCATACGAATCCGGTAAATATAGGATAGTAAAATCACAGTGTAAACAAAGCCAAAGAAACTCGTCATGGCCTGTTCACCCTTATATTTCGGGAATGAAAATACATAGATAATCATAACTGCCATAAAAAACACAATAAACAACGGAAATAAGAAAGTTTCCTGTTTCAAGAATAAAATCAGATAATAAGCTACAGTAAACAAATAACCAAAAACCACAAATATGGAGGTATCCAGTTTAAAGAGACGATAAAATTCCCTTAATCCTATCACAGACAGAAGGAACATAGCCCCCAAAGTCCATAATCCACCGGCATACAAAACTGCTGTCATAAGAATTACCAATACAATTCCACTTAATAAACGTTCTTTAAACATTATGCAAGCCCTCCATATCTTCGTTCTCTATTATTGTAATACTGAATTGCCTTCCATAATTCCTCTTTATCAAAATCCGGCCATAAAACATCGGTAAAATAAAATTCCGTATAAGCCAGCTGCCACAATAAAAAGTTGGATAATCGTTGTTCTCCACTGGTACGTATCAGTAAATCCGGTTCCGGCATTCCTTTCGTATCCAAATATCCGGCAAACATATCCTCACTAAATTCTTCTATCAGAAATTTCCCATCTTTTGCATCCTGCATAGCCTTTCTCATGGCACGCATCATTTCATCCCTTGCACCATAATTAATGGCAATGGTTAAATTTAGACCGGTATTATTCTTCGATACTTCATCCAACTCAATGATAGCATTACGAATATCTTCGTCCAACCTGTTAATTTTCCCAATTACACGAATCCGCATATTATTTTTATTTGCCTTTTTTACACAATCCTTTAAATAATTACGAAGCAATTTCATCAAAGCATTTACTTCCTCATTTGGTCTTTTCCAATTTTCTGTAGAAAAGGCATACACTGTAATATACTTGATTCCGAATTCATCTGCTGCCTTACACACTTTTTCCAAATTTTCGCTGCCCTTAACATGCCCATAATTCCTAGGCATATTTCTTTTTTTCGCCCATCTTCCATTCCCATCTAAAATAATAGCCACATGTTCCGGAATACGATAGCTTTCATTCATTTCTTTCTTCATTATCTGCACCAAGCCTTTCAAGCCATATATGGGAAAAAGGCGAACAAAACTACATCCATGCCCGCCTTTAGAATTCGGAATCCTAACAACTCACTGCATATCATATTCCAATACTTGCAGTGGAAAACATTCCGATCAAACTACCTTCCAATTAAACTGTTAAAATTTCTTTTGATTTTACATCAATCGCCTTATCAATTTCGGCAATGTATTTATCTGTCAGTTTCTGAACCTTATCTTCTAAGTTCTTTAATTCATCTTCAGAGATTTCATTTGCCTTGTTTTGTTTCTTGAATGCATCATTTGCATCACGTCTGATATTACGGATCGCAACTTTAGCAGATTCTCCCTTTTTCTTAACATCCTTCACTAGTTCCTTACGACGTTCTTCTGTTAACTCAGGAAAATTAATTCGTACTGACTTACCATCATTATTTGGCATAACTCCTAAATCGGAATTGATAATTGCTTTTTCAATTTCTTTTACTAAAGATGCTTCCCAAGGAGTAATTAAAATACTTCTCGCTTCCGGAACCGTTACGTTCGCAACCTGCTGAATAGGAGTAGGGGAACCATAATAGTCCACTCTTAACTTATCCAAAATATGAGGATTTGCTCTTCCGGCACGAATTGCTGAAAATTCAGCGCTTAAATTATCCAGTGATTTTTCCATTTTTTCTTCGTATTGTTTTAACATAACTCGTCTTCCTCCTAAAATTTAAACTTCTACAATAGTACCTGTAATTTGATTATTAACAGTATGTACTATGCTGTCTTCTTCATTTAATCCAAAGATTATCATCGGCATTTTATTATCCATGCTTAAAACTGCTGCTGCTAAATCCATTATTCCAAGTTTCTTATCTACGATTTCTTTTACACTAATTCTGTCATATTTCTTTGCATTCGGATTTGTTTTAGGGTCACTGTCATAAACCCCGTCCACTGCTCTGGCTGCAAGTACAACATCTGCTTCAATTTCAATAGCTCGAAGAACCGTAGCCATATCTGTTGAAAAGTAAGGATGACCAATGCCACCGGCAAAGAATACCACTTTATTCTGATTTAAATCCTTTACTGCTTCATCCTTAGAGAATAACTTCGTCATGGCACCACAGGAAAATGGTGTATAAACATTGGTATCAATTCCAACGGTTCTAAAAATCTCAGACACATAAATACAATTCATCACCGTAGCAAGCATACCAATCTGATCTGCCTTGGTTCTGTCGATTTTTTCACTGGTTCTTCCTCTCCAAAAGTTACCACCACCAATTACAATTCCTACCTGAACGCCCTGCTCCAACACTTTTTTTACCTGAAGTGCCACTTTGGTAACCGTAGGTTCATCAAAACCTGTCTTTTTATCTCCAGCTAATGCTTCGCCACTTAGCTTTAACAATATTCGTTTCATCTCCATTATAAAACATCTCCTATTCCGTATACTCATACCTTATAAGTATAACAAAAATCAAGAAAACATACAATATTTTTTTCTTTTTGTTATTCATAAATTTATTTCATTTCTGACGCATAAAAAAAGACGTCTGAAACATACTACAAAGGTAAATGATATTGTAAAGGAGACAAGATTATGACACAGTTAAATCAAATGGAAGTTCAAAACCTACGTCACTTAATTAGCAAACACGAAACAATTTCACAAAAATGGAGTGAATATGCAAAAGCATGTGAAAGTCAGGAAATAAAAGACTTCTTAAGAAATGGTGCAGAAAGTGCAGCGAAAACAAAAGATGCTTTTATGAAATATCTATAGTATATGATATCAGGGACAAAATATCTTTTGACCCAAACATCAGTTTATAAAACTATGTTACGAGTCATT
>JAFPAZ010000274.1 GCA_017390645.1 Lachnospiraceae bacterium | reverse complement strand
TCTACTTGCAAATTGAAATACTCTGCAACCTCTTCCGGTCTTACATATCTCTTATTTGCATCTATGTTATGAAAACAATTCTTAACAATTACCTTTAATTCATTTACCATACAATCACCTACTTATAAAAGTCATCTTCTGAAACATGAAATTTTTCCAAATATTTATCAAGAATTTCTATATTCACAAGAACCATTTGATTCACTTTATAGATTGCTTTTGCTTCTTTTGCTAATTCTTGAAATTTTGACATTCCCATTGAGTATAAAACTGCTCCCTCTTTATAACGAACAAACTTCTTGTTTCTTTCTCTGATTTCTTTAAAATTGAATTCTCTCTTTTCAGTCATTAATTTCATCTCCTTCCTTGTCACGTAACGCAAAAAGAGGATACCTTCTAAATTTCTTTAGAAAGTATCCTCTAAATAGTACTTATGTTAATATAAAATTCAAAAATAACTTCTTCAGACTAATTCATTTTTAATCGGACTTCATTGAAAGAATGTCGTCATTTTGTCGTCATTTTAATTTCAAAAGTCCACAAACCCGCATAAACACTGGGCTTATTTATCAAGGCTCTTCATCGTCGGGAACAACAACACATCCCTTATCGCTGGTGAGTCAGTTAGCAACATTACCATTCTATCAATACCGAAACCAATACCTCCTGTTGGTGGCATACCGATTTCAAGTGCATTCAAGAAATCTTCATCTGTACGGTTTGCTTCTTCATCACCCTGTGCCAATAACTCTTCCTGAGCTTTGAAACGTTCTCTCTGGTCGATTGGATCATTTAACTCAGAATAAGCATTTGCCATTTCCCAGCCATTCATAAAGAATTCGAAACGTTCTGTATATTCCGGATTCTCTGGCTTTTTCTTGGTAAGTGGTGAGATTTCAACCGGATGATCCATCAAGAAGGTTGGCTGAATCAAGTGTTCTTCTACAAAAGTTTCAAAGAATAAATTTAAGATGTCACCCTTCTTATGTCTTTCTTCGAATTCTACGCCTTTTTCCTTCGCTACAGCTCTTGCTTCTTCTAATGTCTTAATTTCATTAAAATCTACACCGGAATACTTCTTAACTGCATCCACCATAGTAATTCTTTCAAATGGCTTGCTAAGGTCGATTTCAATCCCTTTATATACAATCTTAGTGGTTCCAAGAACTTCCTGAGCAACATGACGGTATAAGTTCTCTGTCAAATCCATCATTCCATTATAATCTGTGTATGCCTGATATAATTCCATCAAAGTAAATTCCGGATTATGTCTGGTATCAAGTCCTTCATTTCTGAATACACGCCCGATTTCATATACACGTTCCATACCACCAACGATTAATCTCTTTAAATATAACTCTAAGGAAATACGAAGTTTTAAATCTTCATCCAAGGCATTAAAATGGGTTTCAAATGGTCTCGCTGCTGCACCACCAGCATTTGCAACAAGCATTGGTGTTTCCACTTCCATAAATCCCTGGCTGTCAAGATATTTACGAATGCTGCTGATAATCTTAGAACGTTTGATAAAAGTATCCTTTACATCTGCATTCATAATTAAATCCACATATCTTTGACGATAACGGATATCTGTATTGGTCAGACCATGGAATTTTTCAGGTAAAATCTGTAAACTCTTAGAAAGTAATGTTACTTCCGAAGCATGAATAGAAATTTCTCCGGTCTTGGTCTTAAATACTTCACCCTTTAAACCTACGATATCACCAACATCAAGTTTCTTAAAATCTGCATAGGATTCTTCTCCAATAGAATCTCTGGCAACATAGGACTGAATATTTCCCTTTAAATCCTGAATGTTACAAAAAGATGCCTTACCCATGACACGTTTCGACATGATACGTCCGGCAATGGAAACACTCTTTCCTTCTAAGGAATCAAAATCATCCTTAATTTCCTGACTGTGGTTGGTTACATCATATTTTGTAATAACAAAAGGATCTTTTCCTGCTTCCTGTAAATTCGCTAATTTTTCTCTACGAACCTTTAATAATTGATTTAAATCCTGTTCTTTTGGTTGTTGATTATTTTTTTGATTGTTTTGTTGATTGTTTTG
>JAFPAZ010000273.1 GCA_017390645.1 Lachnospiraceae bacterium | reverse complement strand
GTCGTGGTGGGAAAACCGGGAGGACTTTCTTTGTTTGAGGCGGTGATGGCGGATACACCATATATTTTATATCAGGCAAAGCTGGGACAAGAAAAACGAAATGAACGTTATTTTGTGAAGCATAGATTAGGACAAGCTGCAAAGAATGAAAAAGAATGTAAAGAGGCAATTTTAAAGCAGTTTACCAATTCGAAAGAAAGAAAAATAGAAGCGATACAAAGAAGAATCATCAGGGAGGCCGTAGAACCGGAAAGCATTAAAATGCTGTTAAGAGGTAACAAGCCTGGGTTCGGCTCGTAGCGAGAGAGTGCCTGCATTGTTTTGTTACTTTTGAATCACTTTCACATAAAATATTATAGTTTCGCAATCACCTAATGAAAGGAATGGATGGAAAGGAGGAAGTTTATGAATCGATTCGGAAAAATCGGATTAGGAATGCTAGGGGTTTTAGCAGGAACATTTCTTGGATACTGTGCATTGCCGAATCTTTATGCGAGAAATGTGTCAAAAAGGGTCCGAAAAACCTTGCCTAAGGGTAAAAATCAGGTTGCACTTACCTTTGATGATGGTCCAAATGCTGAATATACGGGAAGAGTATTGGATATATTAAAAAAATATCAGGTAAAGGCAACCTTTTTTATTGTGATAAAGAATGCAAATCAAAATCTTGATTTGATAGAAAGAATGAAGGCAGAAGGACATGAAATAGCCTTCCATTCCTATAAACATCAAAGTGCATGGGAATTAACCCCATGGGAAACCTTGAAAGAAATTCCTAAGGGAGAAGAACAATTAAAAGCACAGGATATCAAGTTCAGCTATGTCAGACCTCCTTGGGGGACGTTTAATTTGTTTACTTTATTTGCAATGTTAAGGAGAAATCTTCAGGTTATACTTTGGAGTGTTGAGGCTTATGACTGGAGGAAACACCAGACTAAGGAAAAGATTGCTAAGATTCTTTTAGAGCGGGTGGAAGATGGAAGTATTATTGTGTTGCATGACAGTGGTGGAGCCAAGGGGGCACCGGAACATACCATTGGGTCTTTGGAATTATGGATACCGGAACTTTTAAAGAAGGGGTATCACTTTGTGACAATATCCCAGGGATTGAAAGGAGAAAGGGTATAACTATGAAAAAGTTTCTTAGGTGGCTGATTGGCATTATGGATAAAAGTTATCATAAAAAGCATCATCTGATATTGATACCAGGGTGTAAAAATGAATGTTTTTATATCAATTCCCATCCTTATGAAGGGGAAGAAAAGGTATTAGAGGGTGGAATCCGGATTCAAAAAGGAGATCCTATCATTGAAATTCATATGAACAATCAGAAATCCGATGAATTAAAAGATATTAAAATCATTATGAGGGTATTAAAAGAAGCTTTGCAGGCTTTGGCGGTGTTGTTTCAGACCCAGGAGTACAAAGATTGTAAGGCGGTATATGGAAATACCTTGTTATACCCCATTGCAGAGAGGTTTGGGTTTGAGGTGCTAAAGGTGGAAGAAAATGATGTGGATAAAGCAGGACAGCTTTGGGAAAACATCATAAAATATGCCTACAGCGAAAAAGGAAAGAAGTTAGAAAGCCGGGTTTCAAAAGAAATCTGGTATGAAAAGAATCGTCTGGTAAGCAAATGGTCAAAATAGAAGTAACGATGGTTGTGAATCTTAACAGATTAGGTAAGAGGTTGGGGCGAAAAGTCATTTTTTTCATGCGGGCATGAGAAACATGATCTTTCGACCCTGGTATCTTAGGTATTATGAAACAGGTGGTTTGTCTAAGGGGTGATATTTTGAGTAAAAAAGAGAAAATGTGGAACGGAATTTTGTTGGTGACGTTAACCTTAATTACCGTTCTTGTGTTGATTAAAAATCATGAGTTAAAAGATTTAGACGAAATTTTAAAGAACTTAAATTATGGATATCTTGGACTGGCAGTACTGGCCATGGTGGTAAATACCTTGTTCGACAGTGCCATTTTGAAAATGAACACAGATTATCTGGAACAAAAAATAAAATTTTCGCAGGCCTGTTTTTTGACTGTGGACGGACAATATTATAGTATGGTTACCCCTTTGGGGTCCGGAGGACAGCCAATGCAGATTTATGCCATGAAAAGAAGGTATGAAATACCTGTTTCAAAGGCAACAGCGGCTACCATACACAAGTGTTTCACCTATCAGTATGTCATAGGGGTTATGTCTGTGGGAGCATTTTTTGTGCTGTTTGGTTTTTTAAGGGAACATTTTTCCTCTTATTTCTGGATCATAGTGTTGGCAGTATTGATTAATGTGCTTGCAACCGTTGCAATGGTCTTAATTGTTTATAATGGGAAATGGGTGATCAAAGTAACAGAGAAGATATGTAATTTTTTACATCGTTTTCGTCTTACCAAAAATGTGAAAGCCACCAAGATACTTCAAACAGTGGAAGAATACGATGTCAGCTTAAGAGGAATGAAAGATGACAAGAAATTATTCCTAAAATCCTTTTTCCTGAATTTTTGTGCCATGACTTGTTATTTTAGTATTGCTTACTT
>JAFPAZ010000272.1 GCA_017390645.1 Lachnospiraceae bacterium | reverse complement strand
GGTAACCATTTCTTTAAAATCCGAAACACCTATGGGCAATGGTAAGGTTTCACTTCTATCAACATTCATAATATGCCTGTTTTTACGACCATCCAAAGGTTTCTTAGCAACAGATGGAATGAGCCATATTCCATTTTCCTTTTTTGCACCTTCAATCCGTCCATTACGGCATAAAGTAGTAATTCTTCGCTCACTAATACTCCACCTTACCGATGTAGTTTTCACATCAATATATTCCATATCTCACCCTCCAATCATAGTTAGATGAATATATTGTAACACCAAAAAGAACAAACATCAATCAAAAAGAACAATCAAAAGAACATTCCGAACATAAGATTCCGGATGAAAAATAAAAAAACATAGATTTCGATAAAATACATCAAAATCTACGTTTTCCTATCTCGCTTATATATCACAATTCGTTAATAATCTTTTTAATTTTTCATCAAAGGTCTTTCTTTCATAACCAAGCAGAGTTCTCTTCCTTTCGTAAGTCCGAGTTAGCGTACATCGCTAGCGAACCTCTGGCAGAGCATATTTTACGTGTTGGAATCTCCTCTATAAACTCATCCAATACCGTAATAATCAATTTCTGATTTTTCTCTGCACGAATTTCTTCCAATGTTTGCACGGCATTTCCATCATAATATCCCTGTAATGCTAACATACGAACACCTTCCTTCTTTTCTTCCTATTTTTATGTATAGTATAACTCAAAAATCAAATTTTGTATATAAGGAAGCATGACCAGCAACTACTTATTCTTCTTTTTCTTACGAAAGAACCCTTTCTTTTCTTCTTTTTCTTTTACTTCCACTTCCGTCGCTGCTACCTGTTGTCTGGCTTTTTGGATTTCTCGCATGGTTTCATCCAGCATACGGTAACGTTCTTCTTCCTTTTCTTCTCTTTCCCGTAAAAGATAATCCACTTCTTTTACCACACCTTCCGTCACTTTGGCCGTCACATTTTCAATCATTTCTTCATCATGTTCCTTTAAGGTCTGTTCCATAATCTGGCTCATGATTTCATTAAACTTTACTACATTAGGGTCTGCCGGTACTTTTTTTACCTCTTTCTTCGTATCTTCAAATAAAACTTCCTTTAACTTCAAAACCTTTTGTAAATCATAATCCTTGTCCGACTTAATTTCCGAAAGCAATAATTTAATCGCCTTTAACTGGAATCCCTGTTTTTTTAATTCCTTGACACAGGTTAAAACCCTGATATCATCTCTGGTAAAATAACGATGTCCCAATTCATTTCGGCTAAAGTTCCATTCCAGTTCTTCTTCCCAGTATCTTAAGGTATGAGGTTCTACATCCAATAACCCAGCCGCCTCTTTCATTAAAAATTTAACTTCCTCCATTGCTCTTTTCCTCCTGTTGTTTCTCTTTTTGTTTCCATTTTTTTACTTTTTGTTTCTTTAGTATACCGAAGTAAGAAACAAATCTCAAGGGAAACCAAGGGAAAAATATTGACAGAAAATGACAGCAAGAACTCTGAACTGTGAAACCAAGATTATTCAAGTCCTTAATCATTATGCTAAGACTTAAGAAAGAGTTTAAAAACCTAATATCGATATCATAATCCGCAAACACGGATATATAAATAGCCCAACCGAACCACTATGGTTCCGTTGGGCTATTTCACTCTCGAATTTCGAAGGTTTTGAAATTGCAGAGGCGCAAGGTATGGAGCAATTCGCAGGTATCGTGGGAACAAAATACCTTTTGTCTCCAACCTCAATCTATCGGCTTATTCTTAACCGATGCACCAACTTTATTCGCAAACTTCGTATATTGTCCTAACCATACCAATTCTATGGTACCGGTAGAACCACTTCTTTGCTTGGAAATAATGACTTCCGCGATACCTTTCCTATCCGTATCCGGATCATAATAGTCATCCCTATATAAGAACATAATCACATCCGCATCCTGTTCGATGGCTCCGGATTCACGCAAATCCGACATCATCGGACGTTTGTCCGGTCTGGCTTCCACACCACGGGACAACTGGGAAAGTGCAATAATCGGTACATTCAGTTCTCTCGCCAAAGATTTTAAGGAACGGGAAATTTCCGAGATTTCCTGTTGGCGGCTTTCTGTTCTCTTTCCACTTCCACTTAATAACTGAAGGTAGTCAATGATAATCAATCCAACATCATGGGACTGCTTATATTTACGGCACTTCGACCGCAAGGTAGAGATGGTCAAATCACTG
>JAFPAZ010000044.1 GCA_017390645.1 Lachnospiraceae bacterium | reverse complement strand
TCTTTTAAATATTCCCTTACATATTCTGCATTTTCAAGAATATATTTTTTTACTCCCTCCAGCCATTCATCCCCAGACCGGTATGCAGCTTCACAAGCGGTAAGTCCAGCCAGATTTAACTGACTATAACCGGAAGCATTTACTTCCTGCTTAAATTTCTTTTTCAGCTCTTTGTTTGGTATCAAGATATTTGAGACCTGAAGTCCCGCTATATTAAAGGTTTTACTTGGTGATGTACATACAATCCCAATCTCTTCGTATTCCTTCCTTACTTCAGTAAATACGGTATGTTTTCTCTTAAAAGAAAAATCCGCATGAATTTCATCACTTACAACCACTACGTTGTGTTTTAGACAAATGTCCCCAATTCTATTCAGTTCTTCCTTTGTCCATACCCTTCCTACCGGATTGTGAGGATTACAAAGAAGGAATAATTTCACCTTTTCTTTGACGATTGTTTCTTCAAAATCCTCAAAATCCATCTGATACTTTCCTTCAGAGTCTTGTTTTAATTCATTGGTTACCAGTCTTCTGTGATTGTCCTCTACCACCTCATAAAAAGGATAATACACCGGTGGCTGAATCAGCACTGCTTCATTTTCTTTTGTGTATGCCTTTACTGCCATTGCCAATGCATATACAATTCCTGGTGTCTTTACCAGCCATTTTTCACTGATTTCCCAATGATAATTCCTCTTCATCCATTCTTTCACAACATCAAAATACTCTTCACTGGTTTCACTATATCCAAAGATACCGTGGGAACTAATTTTATCCAATGCCTCAATAATGTAAGAAGATACCTTAAAATCCATATCTGCCACCCAGAATGGAAGAACATCCTCCGGCATACCTCTCTTTTTCGCGAAATCATATTTTAAACTTTTTGTGTTTCTTCGCTGAATCACTGTATCGAAATCAAGATTTTTTTCACTCATAATGCCTCCTTATTCTTCTCCAATTCTTTTTCCCACTTGTTTGCTATGATTTCATTATACATATATCTGAGAAAATGTGTTAATTCATAAAAAATAGGACTCGTTATAACTTTTACTTATAACAAATCCCATTTCATAGGTGGTGGTCTTTGATAAAATACTACCTATCCTTTCAAAGAAAGCATATTTTTTCTATAACACCATTTCCTTATATTTTATTAGTTCTTCAATATATTTCTCACCCAAAACACTAAGAGGCATCCTTTTATGCTTAATATAACCAATGGTCATGGTTTCCTCTGTATTAAGAGGTACTGCTGCGTACTCGTCCCCATTTAATTCTTTACAGATAATACCGGAACAAAGTGTATAGCCATTTAATCCAACCATCAAGTTTAAAAGCGTTGCTCTGTCATCCGCCTTAATAATCTGCCTATAATCATAGGTACTAAGTACTTCTTCTGCAAAATAAAAAGAGTTATTATCCCCCTGTTCAAAGGAAAGACAAGGATACTGCTGCAAATCCTCAAAATCGATGATTTCTTTTTTTGCCAGGGGATTGCTTTTACTAAGATACACATAAATTTTACAATCAAACAACGGAATAAATTCTAAATCGTTTTCCCTAAGAATCTTATCAATGAATTTACTGTTAAATTCATTTTTATATATAATTCCTACTTCACTTCGATTCAGATGAACATTTTCAATTACCTCACTGGTTTTTGCCTCATGCACTGCAAATTCATATTCATCCATACCGAATTTTTTTGCCATCTGAATAAAGGCTTCCACTGCAAAAGTATAATGTTGCATGGATACACTGAATTTTTTCTTCAAAGCAGTATGGTCCACATATCTTTCCTCAATCAGGCGATAATGGTCCAGCATCTGTCTTGCATATCCTAAGAATTCCTCTCCTTCCGGGGTAATGACAATTCCCCGGTTGGAACGGATAAAAATCTCAATATGAATCTCATTTTCCAAATCTTTTATGGTATTTGAAAGACTTGGCTGGGTAACAAAAAGCTCTGTGGCTGCCTTATTCATAGACTTATGGTCTGCAATGGCAACTGCGTATCTTAACTGTTGTAATGTCATGTGGTATATACCTCTCTTTTCTCAGGTGATTCTTATTCTACTTTTCCACCTTCTACTACCAGATTATCTGCATCCACACTATCTCCATATACCGGTGCTAATGTTTCTTCAAAATCCTTGTGGAAAAATTGTTCTTCTTCTAGTGATTCAATTTCATCATTAATCCAGTTTAATAATTCTGTATTTCCCTTTTGTACTGCCGGAGCGATGGTATCAAGACTACCTACTGATTCCACTCCTACTGCCAATACTACTGTTAACAATAAAACTAACCATTTCTTCTTCATATCTTTTTTCCTTCTTTCTTTATTTTATATTATTTGTTAAGACATTACCAGTCCTTAATTCCATGATATTAATACAATTCCGGCCTTTGGTAATCCAAAATACAAAAAGAATAACTGTATTAATAATGGTGTATTTCTGGATAACTCAATATATATTTGTACCAATTGCTTAAGCACCGGTATTTTTAATTCTTTTATTAGACTACAAATGATTCCTACCATAAACGCACCTACGATTCCGTAAGCACCGATTTTTAATGTTAATTTTGCTGCTTCGATATATGTTGGAATATATGTAGAGATAAATTCATAATCCATACTTTTTTTGCCTCCCGTTATCATACTATTTTAGTAGGATTAAAATGTGACAAAAATTGTGGAAATAGTCCCATTGTTCTTATAACACTTCACAATTATGTATATGCCACTTTTTTTTTATTAGACATTTCCTACCTTTTTACTATGCTTTGTATCTTACTCCATACTTCAAAGAATGTCAATTTATATCTGCATTATTTGTCATTCAAAAAAGTAATACTTTGTTATAACTTTTCCATATAACAAAAAGCCAGGGTTTCCCCTAGCTTTCTAAGTTAATATTCACAAATATCCGCTTTTAACATTTGTCTGCATCTTGTTATCATCAAAGGAAGAATGCTGATTGCATTGCAAAGCAATAAAGCCCCCAATGCCAATGGATTAAAATAACACAAATATTTTCCATCCGGATAAAGCACCAGATGATTGAAAAGATATATACCCAGTAAAGTAATTCCAGCCCCTACCATAAGAGCCATCACGTCCATCAACAGAAGTTCCTTTACTATCTTACCAATGATACGCTTTTTTGAAATACCAATGGCCCGGTATACTGAAAATTCAAACTCTCTTCTTTGATACATTCCTAAAAAGGCTGCATGAATGGTAATTGCAAGTATGACAGAGATTAAAATTGCGATAAATATATAGATTACATTAAAGATTTCAAACTGACTCTCTATGTTCGCTCCCAATCCCGAATATACATAAACATTCTGTTTTTCTTCCAATTGATTTTGAATCCCATAGACATAATCATAAAGTTCTTTCCCTTTGATCTCCTTTCCCAAAAGGGTGGCACTTGGTATCATATCCTCTTCATTGGTGATAAAATATAAGGTATATCCATCTTCCTTTGTTACCGCATCCAGAGTAAACTCACTATAAATCATACTATACCCATTTTTATCCACCTTATCCCCTATGGAAAATCCTTTATTCCTTGCGAATTTTTCGCTCATAATCATACTGTTTTCTTTTAACGATTCAAAGTCACACTCGATTCCAAAATGCTCACAATATGTTTTAAAATCTTCCACACTGCGAAAAGTAAAACTACAAATTCCGGAAGTAAAGCCCATGATACTCTGCCATGTAAATCCATTATAAGTTCCCATTTCTAAAATCGTAACCTTACCATCAGCAGAAAGCTCCTGAAGAAACCATTGATAATCTTCATCCTCTAGCGAACTACCACTTACACTGACGATTTCATCATAATAACCAATGGCGGTTTTCCAGTTATCCAAAGGGTTCGTAACATACAATCCCCCAAGATATACACCAAAACTTAAGAAAATCATAAGTATTAATAATAAACAACGCTTTTTATTTTCTTTCACAAAATAGATTGCTGAAAATGGTTTCATACTGATCTCCCACCTTTAATTGTACTGATGTCTCCATCCCACATTTCAATCACACTGTCTGCATCTTTTAAAATAGAGCGGTCATGGGTGATGACCAACACCAGATTCTCTTTTGCATATTCTTTCAAAATTTCCATTACTGCAAAGGCATTTTCATGGTCAAGGGCTGCAGTAGGCTCATCCGCAAACAGAACCTTCGGCTCATTTATCATTGCCCTGGCAATGGCAGTTCTTTGTCTTTGTCCACCGGAAAGCTTCGATGGACGTTTGGAAATTTCTCTCTCTCCTAAGCCAAACCCTTTTAGCAATTCCCTGGCTTTATCGATGGTTTCTTTCTCATGTTTTGTGGCTGCTACGGTTACATTGTCCAGAGCAGACATATAAGGTACCAAAAAATGTCTTTGAAATACAAATCCAAATTCATTTCTTCTTAGAATTTCCCGCTCACTGTCTTTTAACCTGGTAATCTCCTTTCCATTATAAAGAATCTTCCCATCCGTAGGCTTTTTCAATGTAGAAAGACAATACATTAAGGTAGATTTTCCACTTCCGGAAGGTCCTATAATCCCTATCAGTCCCTTATCCGGAAGGGATAAATCAAATCCACCTAAGGCATATACCTTTTCTGTCTTTTCCATATCATAAATCATTGTAATATTTTTAATCTCAAACATATAAATCATCCTCCATGGCATCTATGGTGCGTATTTTATAAAGTGCATACCGGATAGGAATCTGTAATAATCCTATCAGAAACATATCGGCACATAATATTTCTACTATGATTTCCGGATAAAAATACCGGCATCGGATTCCCATTGGCCGTATCATTCCAAAATCAAGTCCTACTACGGAAAACATGGTTAAGACTACTCCAATGAAAATGGCAAAACCAAAAGTAAACCCTAGTTCCCGTAAGATAGAATGATATATTTCTTTTTTGGAATAACCAATGGAGCAATACAGGCACCACTCATTTCGTCTATCTCTTAAATACATGGTATATACAATATAAAGAGCCAAAGATAAGACTAGTAAAACACCAAAATATATCACATTGCTGGAGTTACTGATTACATCAATGACATTCTTTTGTAAATCTTCTTTTCCCGTCTTAACATCCACAACGGTATCAAAACCATCTCTTATAAATATTCCCTCTTTTTCCAACAACTTTGTTACATCTTGAATACTTCCATCCGAAAGTATGACAATACTTGTAGATAACTCATATTTTTCGCTAGGAATTCCACAACCAAAATAACTTTCTGAATCCAAAATTCCAACGATTTTTACGGTATCATCCAGACTTTCCGTGTCAAAATAGTCATTTAACTGATAATCTCCATTTTTCATGGCAGCCCGGTCTAAAACAATTTCTCCTGGATGTTCCGGCATTCTTCCTTCACAAACTTTCGTTCCATAATGTTCTAGAATAACCGGAACCTGTCCTTTTTCCACCAATGGAATTTCTGCTTGCCATTCTCCTACGGCAGCCTTCACATCGATATAAAGAACCTGTGTATAAAATGCCTCTAGAACTCCTTCCTGTTGTTTCAGATTCTCAGCCAACTGAAGATTTTTCTCTAGATATAATGGATGAATTTCTTCCTGGTCCATGTGCTCCACATCCATCCCTAAGGAACTTCCTGCAAGACTTACATACTGGATTTTTTCTGCATTGTCCACAGTTACAATCCGAAAGGTTTCCTCTGTTGAAGATAATAAAAAGTTTACAAGATAAGTAAGCATAAAACAAAGTGCCAGACTTACTACCAACACAGCAATCCGCCGCTTGTTATTTTTTATATACTTCATGGCAGACAATTTCTGTTTCATAATCATCCTCCTTTTTATTTTTTGGATTAGATAGGTAATTGCGAAACTATATTTTTGTGTGGAAGTGATTCAAAAGAAACGTTTCTTCTGAATCACTTAATCTATTTTTTTCTATCGTTTTACAATTGTCTATCTCTTTTGATGTTCCTATCTTAACATAATAACTTCTGACAAAAAAGTAACCACAGTCATAATCTCACTATGACTGTGGTCATAAATCAACGATATTAAAAAACTTTTACCCATATGATAGCTGCGAATCGCTATGTATATTGCCCCTGCTATCATATTAACCATGGATAGCCACAATAAGTTTCGCCCTATCATGAATTCCTGTTTTTTCATAAATAGCGGAAATGTAGTTTTTTACAGTCCCTTCGGAAATAAAAAGAGTTTCTGCGATCTGCCGGTTGGTAAGTCCCTTAGCTAACAAAGTACATATTTCCTGCTCTCTGCTGGTCATTCCATCAAATAAAGAAGTATCCTTGTTTCTTCCGCTCATTAGGGCAGATAAGCGTTTCATCACCTTCTGATCAATGACATCTCTTCCTCCCATAATCTGCTCAATGGCTCCAAGAATGGCATCTTTTCCACTGTCTTTTAACAAATATCCATCCGCCCCTCCGCCAATGGCCTGGGTAATATTCTTATCATCATAAAAAGTAGTTAATACTAATATTTTTACCTTCGGATATTCCTGTTTCATATGGGAGATTAATTCAATTCCTCCCATTCCCTTCATATTTAAGTCCACCAATGCCAAATCACATTCCTTCTCAGCCAGCACTGACAAAGCTTCTTGTCCATCCTGTGCTTTTCCTATAATCTCCATTTGATTTAAGGTAAGGATGATTTCCAGACTTTCCAGCAATAATGGCTCATCATCCACTAAAAGTATCTGCAAATGTCTCATTCCCTTCTCCTTTCTGAAATTCCAGTAAAATTTCTACTTTCAATCCGTTGTCACTGAAAAAGTCCACTCTTCCTCCACATCTTTTTACATAAGAAATCAATTTTTTCAAACCAAATCCATTCTCAATTCGTTCCCTTTGATTTTCTTCAGAAAAGTCACTTTTTCCATTGTCAGCTACTTTGATTTTAATATGTCTGCTATCTGATGTAAGGGTGACTGTAAAAATATCTGCATTTCCATGCCGGACACCATTGGATAAAAGTTCCTGTACTGCTCCCGTAAGAAATTCCGTGTGCTCATGTGGAATCACCACATCCATATTGACATTTCCAAAGTCTGTATAGATTTTTATCATGGTATCCATCACGAAACTATCTGTAACCGCAGTAAGTTCACTGATAAAATCACTCATAGTAACAAATTTATTCTCACGATCCAGTACCCTAACAGCCTGACGGATAGAATCCAGACTCCCCCGAATCCTCTGGTTTGCTATATTCATTTTTTCCCTTGCTTTATCCGGAGCTGAATCATACAGCATCTCAGCAGCGTCCAACGTCATAACTGCAGCCGTTATGGAATGGCCCACACTGTTATGAATGTTTCTGCTGATGTTCTCCCTCTCTTCCAACCGGGCAGTTTTATCCACCAGATAGTTTTTTATCACAAGTTCCTGATTTAACTTCTTTGCATACATTTCATTGACTGCCATAATGCTAAGTGCTTTGGAAATCTGGCTTCTGGCAATCATATATTTTTCTATCAAGTACTGAAGAACAAACAATACACCGGATACCCCTGTTAAAATCAACGCATGAAGAATCATTTCCGGCAATCCTTGATTTCCTAACAAAATCTGAATAACAAAATACATTATGGCTGGAAATAAAACAGAATATGACTTCCCAATGCCAAAATTCTCTTCTCCTATTCCAGCTTCTTCTCTTATATCTTTCTCCCGTGTATCTTTCTCTCTTATATCTTCCTCTCTTATAGCTTTCTCCCGTATATCTTTCTCCCGTGTATCATTCTCTCTTATATCTTTCCCTCTTATATCCCATTTTCTCTTTAGAGGTAATTCTCCACTTAAAGAATAAAACAACAAATAGGACAGATATTCTCCTGTTAATGCTGCAAACACCAATGATAGGATAAACTGAACTCCTAAATAAATGCCATTTTCCTCTTCCAAAAGACTTCTCTCACAAACAAGATATACAACGCCCCTGAAACACATAGAACCCCAAATGGTATTTCAGAATGCAGACAGCCCCACACCGTTAATATCATTAAAATAAAAAACCTCTGTATAAATTGTTCCATTGCAATCACAATTATCACCCTTTCTGATTATATCGAAAACTAGAAGATATTTCAACGTGACTCTGGTCATAGAAATCATTCCAACGAAAATATGGAGATTGTGAAAAATGTTGAAATAAAGTGTGATTCTGGTAATAGAAATCATTCCAACAAAAATAAGTCGTTCCTGTTCCCTGTGTAACCTGACACTTACTGTCAGATTAAGTCAACACAAAAAAAATTCTCCTTGAAAACAAAAAGAACCATATCATAAACATCTTGTTTACAATACAGTTCTTTTATTAGATTTCATTCATACACGAAATGATTCACGCCCTTAATCATAGTAGTTATGTATGTTTACCTGTGAATCATCCTATTTTTATCAATGTTCATTGTGGCAACTTGTAAGATAGTATTTGTCCAATGACAATTAAGAAAACAAATCCAGTACATCCGTAACGGCACCAAATACCTTTCCTGCCTTTTCAAGAGTTCCGGTAGAACTGGTCTTGCTTTGGCTTTCTCCTGTATTACTGCTGGATGCTACCGGATTTGCATAATCGGAAGCAGTTGGTGCCAACAGAATTTTACCTGTTCCACGATATACATTCACAAATCCTTCACCAGACACAGCCGATCCAATTAGACTCTTTCCCGATTTTTCTACGGTA
>JAFPAZ010000043.1 GCA_017390645.1 Lachnospiraceae bacterium | reverse complement strand
GGATTATAGATATCCCTGTGTTTTCCAAACACAAATCCGTCATACCATTCCTTGACTTTTTCTTTTTCTTTCCCTAATTCACAAGCATCCAGTGCTGCAAATACTTCTTCTTCCGTAAAACCAAAAGAGGTGGCATATTCACTGGAAGTTGTGGTAACTACCTTTAAATTGTTTAGATCCGAAAAAACCGACTCTTTACTTACCCTGGTGATTCCGGTCATGATTCCACGTGCCATGTATGGATTCGTCTTAAAAGTGGAATTAAAAAAACTTCTTGTAAATTCTACCATCTCATTCCAGTAACCATTCACATAAGCTTCCTGCATCGGGGTATCATATTCATCAAGTAAAATAATGACCTTTTTCCCATAATAACGACACAGATAATCCGACAAACGGTGCAATGATGAACCCACTTCAAAGGCGTCCATTTCCCTTGCCATCCGACTCATGTATTCCTTTTCGTTTTGAGATAATTTTTCACTTTCTATCAAAAAAGAGTATTTTTCAAACTGAAACATCAGTAATTCTATGATTCGCCTCTTAGTAGATTCAAAATCTGTTTCTTTTACTCTTGCAAAGGAAAGACTAATCACGGGATAGGTTCCTTGAAGGTTCCTATACTTTTCTTCTTCCCAAATGAAAAGCCCTTCGAATAAATCCCCTCTTCCTGCGTAATCCAAGGAAAAAAATTCCTCTACCATGGACATATTCAGGGTTTTTCCGAAACGACGAGGACGGGTAATTAACGTAACATCATCATCACTTTCCCACCATTCCTTGATAAATGAAGTCTTATCAAGGTAAAAATTTTGATTCTCTCGTAATTTCAGAAAATCTTGTATTCCAATCCCTATTTTGTTGGTCATATCGGTTCACCTCCTTTCGAAATCCCGTTTCTCTTATGGTTAAGTATAACGAATTTCCTTTTAAAATGCAATGTTTCTCTAACGCAGGATTGGGTTTACTTCTTTTTTAATTATATTTATTTTCTTTCACTGTCACAATCAACTTTTCAAAAGACTGCTCAAATCTCAAATCATCTTCCTCTGTCCGTTTCTTCGGCCCTTTTAAATGATTTTTTCCCGAGGAACGCCTTGCCTTTTTATTCAGATGTCGTTCCATTAACATCTGGTCGATGGTTTCATTGGTATACCACCTGCCGGACTGGTGGATTCCATAAGCACCTTTTCCTAATGCCATAGCTGCCACCCCATAATCCTGGGTCACCACAATATCGCCTTTTTTACAGAGGTTTATCAATGCAAAATCCACTGCATCCGCTCCTGCCCCTATGATTTTTACCTCACAGTATTGCGAACTTAAAATATGATTCGTATCACATAACAGCATCACCGGAATCTGATATTTTTGCGCTATTTTCTCCACAATCCCTATCACCGGACAGGCATCTGCATCCACATATATTTTCATACCTTCTCTCACTTTCTTCCATTCACCACTTTCCTCGCTTCTTACTGTCATTTCCCCATTTTACCTTTTCAATCGCTACCTATGCCAAAAGAGGATATTTCTAAATTTTTTAGAAAATACCCTCTACATATTAATTTCAACCAACTTTGTAACAACGAAAATGCACTTTAAAACATGCTTTTCCAAATATTTTATATCTCTTACCTATAAACCACCACTACATCTCCAGCCTGAATCACCGTTTTTCCATCCGGAATAATGGTTTCCTCCCCACGAATCACCATGGCAATCAGCTCATTGGCACTTAGTTTCAAATCACCGATGGCTTTATCGCACCATTCATGCTCCTTCGCAATTACCTGCTCATTTAACTGCTCATTTTCAGATGGCGTATAAGGAGGTACACTCAGAATCACATTATCTCCCGGCAAAATCAAAGTATCCCCCTTCGTAATAATGTTTTCCTTCCCCCGTTTAATCATAATTGCAAGGGAACCAGTAGGCATGGACACCTCTTTCACCTTTTTATTGGCCCAGTTATGCCCTTTTGGAATATGCATTCTCATTAGCTGGAAGGACGTTTCCTCCTGATAATCATTGAAGGTCTTGCTTACATCCGCGGTATCATCCACCATCCGTAACTTCTTTGCCATAAAAGGTAATAAAGTCCCCTGAATGGCAACCGAAAATAAAGACACCGTAAATACGATATGGAACAAATCCTGTTTCATGGTAATTCCTGCAGCCACCGCCATAATGGCAAATACAGAAGAAGAAGCACCTCTAAGTCCCGCCCAGGAAATCAGCATACATTGTCTTAGCCCACAACGATATGGCACCATTAGCAAAAACACCGCCACTGGTCTTGCAATCACAGTTAGTATCACAACGATGGCCAATGCTTGTGGCATAATCTCAGGCATCTGATGTGGAAAACTCAACAATCCAATCAAAAAGAAAATCAATATCTGAGATAAACTAGTGACTCCATCAAAGAAAGGAATCAATGTCTGCTTATTCTTTATCCTGCTGTTACCAATGATGATTCCCAAAAGATACAAACTAAGATAAGCATTTCCCTTTACAACCGTAGTAACACCATAGCATACAAACACCATGGCAATCATAAAAATCGTATCCAGTCCTTCTGACACCAGACTGGTCTTTGTTAAAATCAATAGGGATAAAAATGCAATCAAAACACCTACTAAAATACCAAACACAATCTGTAACGTGATTAATCCTGCAATGCTTCCGGTTCCAGAATCCCCCATGAGGCTAACGGAAATAATGGTAAGCATATAGGAAATCGGATCATTACTACCACTTTCCACTTCCAGAATAGAAGCAGTTCCATCCTTTAAATTCAGTTTCTTTTTTCTAAGAATTGCAAACACACTGGCAGCATCTGTAGACGAAAGTACCGCTCCGATTAAAAAACTTTCCTGCAAAGACAGTCCCAAAAGAAATTTACACAATAAAGTAGTAATGCCAGCAGTAATCACCACCCCTAAGGTGGACAACACGATTGCCTTTCCAGCCACAGGTTTTGCGGCACTCCACTTCGTATTAAATCCACCATAGAACATGATAAACACCAAAGCAATGGAACAAACATTTTCCGCAAGGGAGAAATTATCAAAAGGAATTCCAAAAATTCCATCACTTCCGAACAACATACCGATAAACATGAATAAAATCAAAGCCGGCATGCCAAATTTATCTGAAAACTTTTCTGCCAGTACACAAAGCAATATAATACCGGCCACACATAAAACATATCCTGTCATTTGTATCATCTTTCCTATCTTAATAATTAAGGCTGTCGCACCAAGTGAAAAAATCGCAAGACATGGAATGATATGTAAAACCCCCATATCCTGTAGAAATTTTCCAGATGCGACAGCCCCCTTGCTGCCTACAAATTATTATACACTTTTTGTCACCATAATTCTATATTATTTTTCACCCAATTTTCCTGCAATGAACCATCCTAATCCCAATGTAATGATTCCAGTAACTACACTCACCAAAGTAATCTTTGGGAAATTTCCCACCATCAAAATGGCTATGGGTGAAGCCAGCAACAAACCAATGATGGACCAATATGCATAGTGGGGATATTTTTCAAATACAAATTCCATCAGTCTTGCAATCAGTACAATTCCTACAATCACACCAATACCAAAAGGAATCAATAGAAACAGTACTTTTGCCATAGCTTCCATATCCCATTTCAGCAAGGCTGCCACAAATTCCTTAATGGCATCCAGAATCGGATTATAATATCCTAGCAATAACAGCATCATGGAACCGCTGACACCTGGAATTACCATGGTCGCCGCCGCAATGACCCCCACCAGAAATAACTTCACCAGATCCATCATTCCGGTACCAATCACTGCTGCTCCACCCTGTTTGTCATTTAGCAGCGCCATTCCTATCACAAGCAGGAATAACAGTACTACACAAAGGATATGCCCCGGTCTTACGGTGACTCCCTTTACCTTATCATAAATAGTCGGAAGTCCACCTAAAATTAGACCAATAAATAATAAATTCGTCTGAACCGGATAGGTTTCAAACAGATAGTCAATGCCAAATGCACTGGCGATAATGGCAATCACCATTCCTATGGCAATGGGAAACAAAAACAATACATTTTTCTTAAATTCTTTCAATAAATGGTTGACACAATGAATCAACTTATCATAAATTCCCATGGAAACCGCCATAGTGCCACCACTGACACCGGGTAAAATATTAGAAATTCCGATTACGATACCTTTTAACACATTCTTAATCATAGCTTACCTCTTATCATGGATTAAAACTCCAAACTCCATCAATCATTATGTGCATACATCATTTCATTTTATTTATTTTCAACCATTGCAATTTTTAACATCTCATTGGAAATATTAAGTGCATGGTCTCCGATTCTTTCAAAATCCGTCAACATTTCAGAAAACAAAATACTTCCTTCATCGGAGCAGGAACCTTGCTGTATTCTCACAAACATATTGTTTCGATACTGCACTGTGACATCATCGATTTTTTGCTCCATACAGGCCACCTTTTCATGCCAGTCAACCACATCTGCCGGTCTTTGATTCAGCAAGTCAAACAATTTATTACAAATTCCCTTTAACTCAAGAATCTCATTTTGGGCATGTTCAGAAAAATTGATCCTCTTTTCTGCAATCATGTGAGAGTAACCTGCAATGTTCATGGCATGGTCACTGATTCTTTCTATGTTACTGGTAATTGCATACAAAGCATTAAATACCGTACTACCACTGCTGGTACCTTCATGGGTAACTGCAGTGGTGATATATTTTGAGATTTCTTTATTTAGATAATCTACGTACTCTTCTCTTTTTTCAATGGCTTCATATTTTACCTTATCCTGTTTTTTAAACACATCAAAGGCTTCTAAAACATTGCTCTTTGACATATCCAGCATACGCATCAGTTCTTTTTTAATACTTTCCAGACAAATGACATAAGCACCTAACTTTTCCGTATTGATATGCTTGATATCCAGCAGATAATGTACTTTTACTTCATCATCTACCTCTTCCACTTTATCCTTTAATATTAAAATTGCCAGTTTAGTAAGCCCTGCACCAAAGGGAATTAAAAGTATGGTGGTAACAATATTAAATGTAGTATGTAAATTAGCTATCTGGGCCGGCACATTTCCCGGCGTCCAGCCCTGTACCAGAGAAATCAACGGAGTTGCCAGACATAATATAGTAAACACAATGGTACCAATCACATTAAACATAATATGAATCAATGTGGATCTCTTTGCATTTCTACTGGTTCCCACAGATGCTAAAAGTGCTGTAATACAAG
>JAFPAZ010000271.1 GCA_017390645.1 Lachnospiraceae bacterium | reverse complement strand
ACACTCGGATATGTGGAAGCTGCCTTTTTTGCTTTTAATTCCTTCTTGGATAAGGCTGCATCTTCTTTGGAAATGGCACCTTCTGCCACTGCAAGGATAGAGAATTTCTTACCTGCCTTATTTCGCTTTTCCAAAGCCTTTATAATTTCATCCATGTCATATGGAATTTCAGGAAGCAGGATAATATCTGCTCCCCCTGCAATTCCTGCAAACAGGGTAATCCATCCAACTTTATGTCCCATAATTTCTACAATAAATACTCTGGAATGGGAAGCTGCTGTGGTATGAATGCAATCAATAGCATTGGTTGCAATATCCACCGCACTTTGGAAACCAAATGTTACATCCGTTCCCCAGATATCATTGTCAATGGTCTTTGGAAGATGGATAACATTTAATCCTTCTTCTCTTAACAAATTAGCGGTCTTTTGAGTTCCATTTCCACCTAATACAACCAGACAATCCAATTTTAATTTCTTATAAGTGGATTTCATAGCCTCTACCTTGTCCAATCCATTTTCATCCGGATTTCGCATTTGTTTAAACGGCTGTCTGGAAGTTCCAAGAATGGTACCGCCTTGCGTTAAAATTCCGGAAAAATCATCGCTGGTAAGTTTCTTATACTTCTCATACATTAGGCCTTTATAACCATCAATGAATCCATATACTTCCAGTTTTTCTTTTTGGGCACCAAGGCCTTTTACTACACCTCTCATGGCTGCATTTAGTGCCTGACAATCTCCACCACTTGTTAACATCCCAATTCTTAACATAAAATCTCCTCCTTGTATATAGTGTGATAGGCAGTTGCGAAACTATAAAAAACTTATATTGTCCCTGCATTGGTTTATAACTCGATTCTATGCTCCAATGCCCTTAACAACGTCACTTCATCAATACATTCCAAATCCCCGCCAACCGGTACTCCACTGGCAATTCTGGTCATTTTAATCCCGGAAGGTTTTACTAATTTCGTAATATACATAGCGGTAGTTTCCCCTTCCAGATTCGAATTTGTGGCAATAATGAGTTCCTCCACATCCTCTTTCAGACGAACCATCAATTCCTTTAATTTAATATCATTGGGCCCAATTCCTGACATAGGAGAAATGGCTCCATGAAGCACATGGTATACCCCATCATATTTTCCAACCTTCTCATAGGCCGCCAAATCCTTGGTACTTTCCACTACCATAATCAGTTTTTTATTTCTTTCTTTGCTGGAACAAATCGGACAGACTTCTTTATCTGTCAAGGTAAAGCACTCTTTACAAAAACGAACGTTTTCCTTTGCACTTTTTATGCTGTTTGAAAGCATATCTACCTGTTCTTTTGGCATATGAATAATATGAAATGCCAGTCGCTGGGCAGTTTTATTTCCAATTCCCGGAAGTCTCCCTAATTCCTCTATTAAATTTGTTATTTCGGTACTAAAGCATTCCATATGCTACCTCCAATTAGAACGGGAATCCTCCGCCAAATCCTCCTAACCCTCCGGTAATTCTGGACATCTGCTCATTTGCATCTGCCTCCTGGGCACGTAAGGCTTCATTGGTAGCCGCCATAATTAAATCTTCTAACATTTCAATGTCATCTTTGTCTACTACTTCTTCGTCAATCTTTACGGAAATCACTTCTTTTTTACCGGAAATCATAACTTTCACCACTCCGCCGCCTGCGGATGCTTCGTAAGTCTTGGTTTCTAGTTCCTGAGTCGTCTCTTCCATCTGACGCTGCATTTTCTGTGCCTGTTTCATTAAATTGTTCATATTTCCAGGCATCATTCCTCCTGGATATCCACCTCTTTTTGCCATTTTTAAATCCTCCTAATTTTCAACATCTATCTTTAAATATTTTACCTTGGTCATATCAATATGCTCAATGGACCGGCTCTCCTGGTTACTGACAGGAATACATTGAAATTTGATCTCTTTTCCAACGATTTCCTTAACCACATCTTCTAATTCCTTTATTCTCCGCTGCAACACGTCGGAATCCTTAGAACCCCAATAGCTGTCAGCATTTGGGTCATCTGCATAATACAAAAGATTTAAGGTATGATCCGCAGAAGCAATTCCAATTCCTACATCCTGCAGTCTGCTTTTTAGCAGCCTGGATTCTACTTTTTGTTTTATGGTCTCCCATTTGGATACAAAGAGTTTTAAATCTTCTATCTTCGCCGGTTCATAATGTTTTATTAACTCTTCTTTCACTTCTTCTTCCTTCATACCGGAAGGTTCTTCGGTCCTTACCTCTTTTACAACCACCTTCGGTTCTTTCTCCAGCTGGTCCATCTGGTTTTCCAGAGCCTTAAGCCTTTGTATAATAGAGGAAAAGTCCTGTTCCATTTTTGGAATACACATCTTTATCATGGCTACTTCCAAAAGTACTCTTTTATTTGCAGAATACCGCATCTCACCGGATAATTCCGAAAGAATGCGAATATATCTCATAAGGTCTTCTTCGGATAGTTTTTTTGACATTTCAAACATAACTTCCTGCTTTTCCTTAGATACCTCTAGTAATTCTTCCTTCCCATCTGCTACCTTCAGCATAAGAAGATTTCTTAAATACCAGGTAAAATCCAGGACAAACTGCCCTAATTCTTTTCCCTGCCATACAATGTTATCAATTCTTTCCAGTACCTTCTTCGTATTTCTTTCTTCCATGGCTTCCACTAAATTCTGGAATTGTTCCACATCTACCACGCCAAGAACTTCCAGCACCATGTCATAAGTAAGTGTCTCCCCTAAATGGAACGCAATGCACTGGTCCAGCAGGCTAAGGGCATCACGCAAAGAACCATCTGCTGCCTTCGCCACATAACGAATGGCCTTTTCTTCTACTTCTATTTTTTCCTTTTCCATCAGTTCCTGTAACCTGTCACTAATGGTATCAATGGTAATTCTCCTAAAATCATATCGTTGACACCTTGATAAAATGGTAATCGGAATTTTATGTGCTTCCGTAGTAGCCAAAATAAATATCACATAAGACGGAGGTTCTTCCAACGTCTTTAGCAATGCGTTAAATGCTCCCGGCGAAAGCATATGAACTTCATCAATGATATAAACTTTATATTTTCCTTCTGTGGGAGAATAATTCACTTCATCCCTGATTTCACGGATATTATCCACACCATTGTTGGATGCAGCATCAATTTCAATGACATTTAAGGAACTTTGACTGGCAATGTCTTTACACATCGCACATTCCCCACAGGGACTTCCTTCTACCGGATTCTCGCAATTTACTGCCTTGGCAAATAGCTTGGCAATAGTAGTTTTACCGGTTCCTCTGGTTCCGCAAAACAAATAGGCATGACCTACACGGTCGTGAATAATCTGATTTCTTAACGTCTTAACAATATGTTCCTGTCCTTTTACATCTTCAAATTCAGAAGGCCTCCACTTTCGGTAAAGTGCCATATAGGACATATTTCTCCCTCCTTTCCGGCAGATTCACACTTTGGGCGTTTGTGAAACTATAATGTGTGAAAGTGCTTCAAAAATAACAAATCAACACAGGCACGCTTTCGCTGCCTTCGGCTCGTAGCGGTACTATGAAAAAGATTATATTATATAATTCGGGGTTTTACCTCTGGAATCGGAATTTTTTATCCAGATTCTTTAATAGTGAAAAATCTCCCTTCGCGGTAATCTTCCCAACCATAAATGCCTCTGCAAAGGTTATTTTACCACTTATCACCTCTTTAAATACCGTCTGCGTAGTTTTCATGGTAACGTCTACTTCCGGTACTTTCTTCACCCAGCTCACATCGATTTCCTGATTCTCAATCTTTAGATAAAGTTGTTTTTCTTCTAATAAATCTGTAAAACCTATGGCAAATGAGCCTTCAAATTCAAAACCTCGTAAAAAGTGGTCCTCAAGTGCTTTTTCAAAATCCACTTCCTCTTCCTTGGCTCCTCCTAACATGACCTTAAACATGGCTGTTAATTCTTCTATGTCTTCTTTTTGTTTTTTTACATAAGTGTCATCTGCCACGAATCTTGACAACTGTTCACTTTCCTTCGGAGTAAGGTCAATGGCATTTCCTCTGGATACTGCATCCCTTACTGCCCCTGTAGAACTTGGAAGTGCTGACTGTTTCTGGTTAATCGCACGGTAAAGGTTTTCTGCACTTTTCTCGATGATACCTGCATAGACCTGATTCAATTCAAAATCTACCCGGTTTTCTACATAAGCGCTAAGGCCATGCAAAGTTTTACCTCCTAATATCTCCCATGCTTTCATCAAAGTTAATTCTGCTTCCTTCTCTCCCTCCGTGGTAGCCATAACCACAGGCATCATATAAATATTACTGATTTTCTCCTTATCTGCATACAACCAGCAGGCATCTAAGAACTGCTGCATCAATCCACCAATTCCCATCCATTCTACTGTAGCAGCCAGGATAATACCATCTGCTTCCTTCAAACTGGAAGGCAGGGTTAAAATCCCATTTTTATCTTCGAATAAATGAAACCGCTCCACCTTTACCCGGAGTTCCTCTAACACTTCTTCGATTTTCTTTAGCACATAAAGATTGGGATCTTCAATCAGTCCTCTTCCACCATAATAAATGTGAATACGCATGCTCTTTTCCCTTTCCTTTCATCTTCCGAAACATATGTCTTAATTTTACACTATTCAAGTTGTGAGCGCAAGAAATTTTCGTAGATACTTTTTCCGGTGCAAAATCCTAAAGGCCCTAAAACAAATCCCCAGATTCCAAACAAACGATACCCCACATACATAAAAATCAAAGAAGTAAGCAAATCCATATTCATTTGTTTTCCCATAATTTTAGGCTCTACAATTTGTCGCATAACCCCAAGAATTCCATATAGAATAAGCAATCCGATTCCGGTGGCAGGATTTCCCAAAAAAATACTGATAATTCCCCAGGGAATTAAAATAGTTCCGGTTCCAAATAAAGGAAGGGCATCTATCACACCTAATAAAATTCCAATTACCAAATAATATGGGTTTCCCAGAATGTAAAGTCCAATGGCTGACAGAATGGCATCAAAAACCATAATCACAAGCTGCGCCTTCACATAAGAAAGGAAAGCAATACTTACTTGATTGTAAACCTCTATTCCAAGCTTAATGATTTTGTTCTGGCTGTCTTTTATTTCTTTCCCTGCCAGCAAAATGGTACTCATAATCATAAGAACAATAAATATAAAGGCATCCAGCAGCATCCGGAACGTAACAAGGGAATACTCCCCAAAGTATGCCACTATTTTTCCGGCCATGGTTTCTCCTTGTTTTTCCAGAGCTGGATAAATGATTCCCTGTTTCATGTTCATTCCCTCTTCTATCCGATTGCAGCTGTTTTTTATAAATATAGTTATTTTCCTGGAGTAAAAGGGAAGATATAAGGATAATTTCTGAATCTGTTCTGCAAGCAGGCTTCCAAAATATCTAATAATGAAAAAGAGTAAAGTTCCCCCAGCCAGCATAATAAGGCAGGCTCCTATGGCTGGTTTTATTTTATATTTCTTTTGGAGCCATTTTACTGCCGGGGACATAATCCGGCTTAAAATAAGTGCAAATAAAAAAGGAATTACAAGGGGCAATAAATACTTGAAAAAAATATATACACCTGCTGTAATCCCTAAAATGAGTAATAACTTTTTTCGGGAAATCAAAGTTTCTTCTTTCATTTATATTCTTCCTTCCATGAAAGTATCATAGGATGTTGACGCCATTTGCAGCTTTAGCATCCTTTTACTGTTTTCCTTTTATTCATTTCCCTGATATTAAGTTTTTATACTGAAAACAATAAAACAGCTTTAGCATCCTTTTATTGTGTTCCTTTTATTCATTTCTCTAATATTAAGTTTTTATGCTAAAATCAATAAACCATCCCTTACATCAATGCAATAATCCGTACTGATTTATCCTTTGATAAATCGACAATCTCACCATTTTCTAACTGAATCATGGGGTCAGGGGGCGAAAACTGATTAATATATTTAATCATCCCCACTTGTCCGTCCGAAAGCTGGACATAATGATTTAGATAGCTTTGTACAATACCATTTAAAAAAATCACAAGAAATTTCGGTTCATAAAGCTGAAAGCCGCCATCCTGCAACATTCTTATGACATCAAAAGGACAAAGTCCCTGCCGGTAAACCCGGTTCGCAGTCATAGCTTCATAAATATCAGCAATGGTAACAATTTTTGCAAAATCTGTCAACGGTACAGAAGGAGGCAGGTTAGGATACCCACTGCCATCACATTTTTTATGATGCATTAATGCGGCAGATAAAATTCGGCTGTCTACCCCTTTTTTCTTCAAAAGATTAAATCCTAACACCGGATGCTGTTTAATGGCAGTAAATTCCTCATCCGTGAGTTTTCCCGGTTTTTTAATAATTTTAGGATCAATAGAAAGCTTTCCAATATCATGCAAAAGTCCGGCAACCGTAAGTAATTTTAAATCTTCCTCACTATATTTTAACCATTTCCCAAAAACGTTACAAATAATGGAAACATTCAAAGAATGGGCATAGGTGGAATCATCATAATGTCTTAAATTATGCAGGATATCGAATACCTGTAGGGAATTGGACGCCAAATTTAATAAATCGGAGGTGGTATCCATTAATTCATCTACATCTACCTTTTTCGAAGTAGATGCAATTTCATGAAGTTCTGTGTGGAATGTCTCAAGATTATTATTAAAATGTTTCGCAAACTCAAAATATTCCTTACTATTAACAATTCTTTCCTTATATTTTTCAGAAGCAACCGTTTGCATCGGTGTTTCTTGGGATGATTCCTTAGAAGAATCCTCTTCTTTTTCCGAAACAATGACATCTAAATTCTTTTGATTCGATTCTTTTTGTCTGACTTCTTCCTGTTTTAGATCTTTCTGCTCTGGCTCCTCTTCTTTTGTATCCCCTTGTCTTTTATTGTTTTCTATTAAGGTTTTGATTTCTTCCACCTGGTCAATGGTAATGATATTATCATCCAAGGCGCTTTGTATATCGTCATAAATGGCAATGTATGTAACACGATACTTCCGGATGGCATTTATTTTCTGACGGGTGAGGATCGTTCCAATCTGAAACAAAGTAATCTTATTTGGTGAAATTACAGGAGCAGATAAAATCATACCAGGCATTGCCTTACTGATATGAAGTCGTTCTTTTTTCATAACATTCCTCCTCCCGTTTTTTTGCCTTGATTAGGTGATT
>JAFPAZ010000270.1 GCA_017390645.1 Lachnospiraceae bacterium | reverse complement strand
TTTAATGGTTCTGCCTGATGTCCATGGGTTAGGTGGAGAACTTTATGAGAGGTGGAATCTTCTAATAGGATTCCTTCAAAAAAGGAAAAATCAGAGGAATCACAAAATTTCTTTTCCAGATCATGGTTTCCAAAAAGCAGATATAAACGTTTTTTTTGAGCAAATAAGGATAAAAGCCAGTAGATATTGCTATAGTTTTCCTTAATATGTGTGATATCTGAATTTTCCCATAGTTCATCTCCATCCCCTATTTCAATGTAGGTGTACCCCATCTTATAGTAATAATTTAAGGCTGCAAAGAATATATTCTGATTTTTTAGAAAATTATCATTAGAGTTCCCTACCCCTCTGTGACAGTCACTCATAAATACAAATTTCGAAGTGGGTAGGATAGGTAGTGTGGGGGCTGTTTGAAAGGCGGCGTCCAATCTCTTTTTATAGTTCATAGATCTCAATTCCTTTTTATTTTTTTGTATCGTTTTATATGAAATAGACGACGAAAGGCAAAAGGCAGGCAGTAGTAAAGACATAATACCTGGTCCAAAGAAGAGGAAAAAGGTTTCGTAGCCCATAAATAAAGCCTGCAGAAATTTCGATTCTTCCATTGGGAAAAGCGGCAAAGCAAGCGAGAAAAGATTGGAAGGGAACAAGTAGAACAGGTATCATATATGAAATGTACCTTTGTTCCACAGATAGAAAGTGCTTCCCGTTGATATCCCTTTTCTAGTAATGCTGTAACAAAGGCGTTTAGCATTTCTTTATTTGGGAAAGAAATACTGACATTTAAAGATAGTTCCGAAGGTTCGCTGTATTCTCCAAGTGAAAAAACCGTAAGCCACCAATGTTTTTTTCTCATAATGCCGATGGTACAGTCTCCCTTTATTAAATGTATGGAAATAGGGAGCATTTCGCTGTTTTGGACAGAGTGAAATAATGTCAGGTTTCTTAAGGCTGGAGGCACGATGGAGTCACTGTAATAAATACCTACTTCACCACCGGTATTGATGCCGTATTGTCCTTTCCAAAACTGGATCAACCAGGTACGTTCCTGATAATCAAAGTAAATAGGTTCACAATCGAATATCATGTTAAAACGAGGAGCATATCGGTTGTAAGCCTCCGTGTAGCCAAAATCACGTTGCCAGGCATCAATCGTGGTGGAAAAAATATCTTGTTTATAATTATAACAGTATCCAAAAGGGGTAATTAATTCTTCTATTTTTTTACATTTTTCACAGGGGTTCATATTGCATATCCTTTGACACGCTTTTTTCTTTCGTCTATAAAAAAACAGGGATCCGCATAAAACCAACAGTAATAAAAAAAGAAAGAAAAAATACATAAGTTACTCCGAAAAGGATTTACTATATTTTATGCAATAATTCAAAAAAGGAAACAACCTTTCCATAGAAAAACCTAATTATGAAACAATTGCGGAAACACAAAGTGTGGAGCAATTCGTAGGTATCGTGGGGCAAATATAAAATAGAGTTAATGCTAAAAGAAATTCAACAATTCTTCCGGTGAAGAAACCATTATTTTCGCGCCGTGTTCTTGAAGAAAAGAGGGGTCACGAAATCCCCAGTCAACAGAAATACAATCCATTTCAGCATTTCTGGCAGTATCGATGTCTACATCGGAATCGCCAATATAAACAGCATTATTTCGGGTTATCTTTAGTTTATCTAAAACCATGTTAACAGAATCCGGTGCCGGTTTTCTCTGGACTCCGGTCTGTTCACCTACAGCATAATCAAACAGTCCATCAAAATATTGCTTACATAAAATTTGTACCGCATAGTCTGCCTTGTTCGAAACAACCGCAGTTTTGATTCCTTGTTTTCTTAAGTTTTGAATGGTTTCTATAATACCGGAGTAAGGTTTTGTTTTATCATAACAATGTTTTGGATAATAAGCAGTAAAATCAGCATATACTTGTTCTAATTCTTCCGGT
>JAFPAZ010000269.1 GCA_017390645.1 Lachnospiraceae bacterium | reverse complement strand
GTTCCCATTCTTCCTAAGAAGTTTCGGTTATTGGTAGCTACGACTCTTTCTCCGTCTGTTAGGATTCCACAGGCACGTCCACAGCAAAGTCCACAACCCGGCTGAGTTACCATGGCTCCGGCTTCTACTAAATCAGTAATGTATCCTGCTTTTACTGCTTCTAAGTAAATGCTTCTGCTGGCAGGAGTGACGATTAATTTTACGAAAGGTGCTACTTTCTTTCCTTTTAAAATTTCTGCAGCTGCCTTTAAATCTTCTAATCGTCCATTGGTACAAGAACCAATGAATACCTGGTCAATCTTAATGTCTTTTAAATTCGAAACTGCTTCGATTTTATCCACCTGGGATGGGCAGGCACAAACCGGTACAAAATCTTCTGCCTTATAGGTCATTTCTCTTACATAGGAAGCGTCTTCGTCAGCCTTTAACCATGCCACATCTTCCATCTTTACCTTAGAATATTCGCAGGTCTTTTCATCTGGTGCAAATAATCCCGCTTTTGCTCCTGCTTCGATGGCCATGTTGGACATGGTCATTCTGGAGGCAACGCTCATTTCATCAATGGTACTTCCGCTGAATTCCAATACCTTATAAGTAGCACCGTCTGCTCCTAAATCTCCGATTAATCTTAAAATCACGTCCTTGGAAGTTACATTCTCCGGAAGTTTTCCATCGATTCTTACCTTGATGGTTTCCGGTACACGAATCCACATTTGTCCGGTGCCTAAAATAGAAGCCATTTCGGTGTAACCAATTCCGGATGAGAAACATCCTACACAACCATAGGTGGTAGTGTGGGAATCTGTACCAAACACAATATCTCCCGGTTTTGCATAACCGCATTCTGTCATTAACTGGTGGCAGATTCCATCTGCTTTATGGAAATTCTTTAAATTATGTTCTTTTGCAAAAGCATCCCCAATTTGAAAGTGTCTGACATCTTCTACTGCACTGGTTGGTACCAGATGATCATATATCAATACTACTTTATCGGAATCCCATAGTTTTGTAAATCCCATTTCTTTAAATTTATCCGCTACGAAAGGAATGAAAATGTCATGAATCATGACTCTGTCCACATCTACCGTAACGATTTCCCCAGGAGCCACATTGGCTTTTTGGGTATTTTTCATAATAATCTTTTCAATTAATGTATTTCCCATATCCGTTTTCCTTCCTATAGTAATCCATTTCGTTTTTGCATGGCCTTTACCAGACCTCCTGCATTGATGATATCCATAAGATTTTCCGGCAATGGATTTATCTTATAATCCACTCCATTATGGGTAATTTTATCATTCAGTGCAACACTTACGGTATCTCCTTCTTTTACCACATCATAAAGGGTTGGATGCTCAATTAAAAGTAATCCGTTATTAATGGAGTTACGGAAGAAAATTCTTGCAAAGGATTTTGCAATGACACATTTAATATTTAAATGCTTGATGATTTCCGGTGCCTGTTCTCTGGAGGAACCACAACCGAAATTCTTACCAGCCACAATAATATCTCCGTCCTGAATCAGCCCTGCAAGTTCCGGTCTTAATGGTGAAAATGCATATTGCTTCATATCATCTACTGTTTTTAATGCCAGGTATTCTGTTGGAATAATGATATCTGTATCAATATCATCCCCTAGCACCCATACTTTTCCTGTAAATTGTTCCATGTTCATGTCCTTCCTAATTTAATTTTGATACCTTCGGAGTCTTATGTCATATTGTTTTATGTCATATTGTTTCATGCCATATTGTTTCATGTCATATTGTTTCATGCCGTCATGCAACATATGACCTTTTGACCTTGATATCCTTATGCTCCTACGATTTTTCCTGCGATGGCAGATGCTGTTACGGTAGCAGCAGAACCTAAGTATACCTTAGAATCCTTATGTCCGGCACGTCCTTTAAAGTTACGGGTTCCAGTGGAAATCAGTACTTCTCCTTCTCCGATGACTCCCTGACAACTTCCCCAGCAT
>JAFPAZ010000268.1 GCA_017390645.1 Lachnospiraceae bacterium | reverse complement strand
TTCGATATTTTCCGGTTTCGTATCCTTTAATTCATCATAAAATTGTGACAATGCTTCCGCAACTGCAGTATTGATGACAATGTTTGGTCCTGCAACAGAGGCAGAAGAACCTAACATACGGAATTCGAACTTATTGCCGGTAAAGGCGAATGGTGAAGTTCTGTTACGATCTGTAGTATCCTTCGTAAAGTGTGGAAGTACAGAAGCACCGGTTTCCATCTGGATTCTCTTTTGTTCCTTAAAGAAGGTACCATTTTCAATGGAATCCAAAACTGCCGTTAATTCGTCACCTAAGAAGATGGATACGATGGCAGGTGGGGCTTCGTTGGCACCAAGACGGTGATCATTTCCGGCACTTGCAACGGATAAACGCATCAAATCTGAGTACTCATCCACTGCCTTAATTACAGCTACTAAGAAAATTAGGAACTGGGTGTTTTCAGCAGGGGTACGACCTGGATCTAACAGGTTTACACCGGTATTGGTAGTCATGGACCAGTTGTTATGTTTACCGGAACCATTGATTCCATCAAATGGCTTTTCATGAAGAAGACAAACTAAATTATGTTTTTCTGCTACTTTCTTCATAATTTCCATAGTAAGCTGGTTATGGTCTACTGCAATGTTTGCAGTATCGAAGATTGGTGCTAATTCGTGCTGGGCAGGAGCCACTTCGTTATGTTTTGTCTTTGCCGGAATTCCTAATTTCCATAATTCTTCATCTAAATCATGCATATAAGCAGAAATACGAGGCTTTAACGCTCCGAAGTAATGGTCTTCCATTTCCTGACCCTTTGGAGGTTTTGCACCAAGTAAGGTTCTTCCGGTAAATACCAAATCGGTACGTTTCTTATATAAATCCTTATCTACCAGGAAGTATTCTTGTTCCGGACCAACAGTAGTAGAAACGCTGGTTACCGCTGTCTGACCAAGAAGATTTAAAATCTTGGTAGCTTCTTTACTTAAGGTTTCCATAGAACGAAGAAGAGGAGTCTTCTTATCCAACGCTTCTCCATTATAAGAACAGAAAGCGGTAGGGATGTAAAGGGTTCCATCTTTAATAAATGCTGGTGAAGTAGGATCCCATGCGGTATAACCTCTGGCTTCAAAGGTAGCACGAAGTCCACCGGAAGGGAAGCTGGATGCATCCGGTTCACCCTTAACCAGCTCCTTACCGGAGAAATCCATGATAATTTCACCATTTTCAATAGGAGAAATGAAACTGTCATGCTTTTCCGCAGTAAAACCGGTCATTGGCTGGAACCAATGTGTAAAGTGGGTTGCCCCATTTTCGATTGCCCACTCCTTCATTGCCACTGCAACAGAGTTTGCTACATCAAGTTCCAAATGTGTATTATTTTCAATCGTCTTTCGAAGGGCCTTATAAATGTCCTTTGGAAGTTTTTCTCTCATAATCTTGTCACTAAATACAAGACTTCCGTATAATTCAGGTATGTTCTTTGCCATATAATATATTCTCCTTTCAGATATAAACTTTCTAGATAAACAAAAAAGGCACTCTGGATTTCTCCAAAGCGCCTTTGCTTTATGACTGTAGTTTACTCCAAAATTTTGAGATGTCAAGACTTTTTTTAGAAAAAAATTTTAGAAAGCTGCATAAAACCCAATGTTTAAGGGAAAAATTTAAAGTTAAAAAATTTAAAAATGCCCACAGGAGAAAATTTTTTCCATAGGATTAACAAAAAAACACTTTACAAACGAAAAAAAAAGTTATAGAATAGCACAAACAACAAAGCGTTGTGAAGGAACCCATCCGTTTCAACGCCATGGAGCATGAAAAAATAATATAAGTCATGACAAAGACGTCAGATTTCCTTTTTTAGA
>JAFPAZ010000042.1 GCA_017390645.1 Lachnospiraceae bacterium | reverse complement strand
GGTTCCGGATTGTCCTCCTCTGTACTTGGAATATCCTCTTGCGGTTCCGGATTGTCCTCCTCTGTACTTGGAATATCATCCTCCGGTTTCGGATTGTCCTCCCCTGTACTTGGAGTACCATCTTCCGGTTCCGGGGTATCTTCCCCTGTACTTGGAGTACCATCTTCCGGTTCCGGGGTATCTTCCCCTGTACTTGGAGTACCATCTTCCGGTTCCGGAGTATCTTCATCTGTGCTTGGAGTATCATCTTCCGGTTCTGGATTGTCCTCGTCTGTGTTTGGAGTATCATCTTCCGGATTGTCCTCATCTGTGCTTGGAGTGTCTTCTTCTGGCTCCGGAGCATCTCCTGTTCTTACATATAGATACTGCATTTTACTGATATCAATAACCCCATCTCCATTCGCAAGATTCTGGTATGCTAGATCGTTACAAGTCCAAATTACCGGATCCATTCCTTTAGAAAAATATGGATTCTGCAAAATGATGCCTTTATCTTCTATTATCTCTTCTTTACTAAAAATAGTAATCTTATCTCCTATAATATTGACATCAAGACCGCTATGTTCCATCACCTGATAATTATCTAAATAGTGGTTTGTATCTTCTATTTCTAAATAAAACCCCTCTTTTTCATCATTATATTCCATAATATATCCATTCAAAGATGCAATATAATCCGAGTCGGATGTAAAACTTGGGGTTCCACCATTTAACGCAATATCTGCCTTTGTCCATATGTCATTGTAATATTCAATAATTTTAGGTCCAATTTGGACTCCTCTGATGGTTTTTAAATCAGAATAATGTTCTAATAAAGACTCTTTTAGTTTTGTATCGTAGAAACTATTATATTCTAATTGCCAGACTAATAACTGTGTTGCTAAATAATGTGACAATTCTTCATCAGAGTATAATTCTGCTGATGTTCCATGATATTCCTGATAGCCATAATATAAAACATATGCCAGTAATTCTTTACTCTCTAAAGACCAATTTAAATCTTCTTTCAGAGTATAATTTACTCCCTTTTTTAAATCTTTTCCTGATTGTAGACAATATGCCATTTTACCATTTAAAAACTTAATACTGTTATTTTGAATATTTCCGATATAGGGATTTTCATATTCATCGCTTGTAAAAACAAAATAATCTACACCATAGGATGCTGCTTTTATCTCTGGTTGCTTTTCAAAACCAAAAACCAAAATACTGATAATCAAAGATATTATCACTGAAACGTGAACGATTTTTCTTACTAAATTAGTTTTTCTTTTATCATGATTCATATAGATCTCCTTCGAATGCCCATCATCAAAGGATAAAAAGTGATTTATGCATAATATGTTATCCGAAAAAAGTTTTTTTGTCAAGTATTTTTATTTATTTTTTATCTATCATTTTTATTTTAGCTTGTCTGTTTTTTCATTTTAGTTGCATTTTAGTTTTTCTCAAAAGTATTTTCAAAAAAAACAAAAAATGATATACTAAAATAAAACTTCGCGAAACACGAAAATTCTTGAAGATTCACGATAAAAAATCATAAATCTATATGTGGAGGCAAGTATGAAATTACAACAATTATTAAGTTTAACACGTCAGGCAATTGATGAATATAATATGATTCAGGATGGGGACAAAATTGCAATAGGAATTTCCGGTGGTAAAGATTCATTAACATTACTATATGCCCTTTCTCATTTGCAACGTTTTTATCCAAAAAAATTTGACTTATGTGCTATTACAGTAGACCTTGGATTTCAAAATATTGACTTACAAAAAATTGCACAACTATGTGAAGAATTAAATGTAGAATATCATGTTGTATCAACAGATATTGCAAAGATTATTTTTGAAGACAGAAAAGAATCAAATCCATGTTCATTATGTGCAAAAATGAGA
Source organism: Lachnospiraceae bacterium (assembly GCA_017390645.1). The sequence goes on along the minus strand of JAFPAZ010000042.1, from coordinate 13,485 downwards.
AAAGGTGCATTAAATCAAAAAGCCAAGGAGTTAAGTTTTAATAAAGTAGCCTTTGCCCATCATAAAGATGATATGATAGAAACTTTTTTAATGTCATTATTTTATGAAGGAAGAATTCATTCTTGCTCTCCTATGACTTATTGGGATCGTAGCCGGATTACTTTAATCCGTCCTCTGATTTATGTAACTGAAGGACAAGTAATACATTTTTGCTCTGAGCATAATCTTCCGGTATTAAAATCCTCCTGTCCGGTAGATGGCCATACAAAACGTGAGTATATTAAGAAATTAATTAAAGAATTATCACTTCAGGAACCCAGACTTCAAGACCGAATTTTTACTGCCATTTTAAATGGAAATTTATCCGGTTGGCCGATACGTAATGAAAATCCTAGGGGAATTCAAAAAAATTAACTACAACACTTATTACATCTAATATAAGAGAGGTATCACTGATGAAAAATAATCCAAATTATCAAGAACAGATTAATATTGAAAATCAAAGAAAATTAAATAATGTTTTGGATGAGTTACCACGATTTTGTCAACAATTTTTCCGTGGTATTGAATATCGGACGTCCTCTAGAACCAGAATTGCATATGGCTATGATATTCGTTTATTTTTTCAGTATCTTTTATTAGAACATCCAAAGATTAATTATGATAAAATAAGTCAAATTACTTTAGATGATTTAAATCTAATCGATTCTTTTGACATTGAAAACTATATTGATTATTTAAAGTTGTATGAAAAAGAAGGACGGAATATTACCAATGCAGAAGCCGGAATCATGAGAAAACTAGCTTCTGTCCGTACATTTTTTAATTATTTCTATAAACATAAATTAATTCAGCAAAATCCGCCAAGCCAGGTGACAACTCCTAAAAAACATACCAAGGAAATTATACGTCTCGATTACGATGAAGTTGCAATTTTACTTGATGAAGTGGAAGATGGCACAAAACTTACGGAAAAGCAAAAAGAATACCATAATAAAAATAAAATTCGTGATCTTGCCCTTATGACACTATTACTTGGCACAGGACTCCGTGTATCAGAATGTGTAGGTATTAATATAAAAGATATTGACTTTGACAATGATGGGGTCAGGGTACATAGAAAAGGTGGAAATGAAGTCATTGTATATTTTGGTTATGAAGTACATGATGCACTAATGGACTATTATGAACTACGTAAAACCATGTCACCGGCAGAAGGTCATGAAGAAGCTTTTTTCCTTTCTATGCAGATGAAACGTCTCTCTGTTCGTTCTGTAGAAAATTTGGTAAAAAAATATGCTGCGATTGCTACTCCATTAAAACACATTACTCCCCATAAGCTTCGTAGTACTTATGGTACAAATTTATATAAGGAAACCAGTGACATCTATTTAGTGGCAGATGTGTTAGGTCACAAAGATGTAAATACTACAAGAAAACATTATGCAGCACAGGAAGATTATCGAAGAAAACAAGCCTCTTCTGCAGTTACCCTAAGAGAAAAAAACAACAAATAAAAAACACAAACTTCAGCATATTAAATCAAAAAAAGCTAATCCGAACGTTTATAACTATTCAGTGATAAAATTATAAAAGTGATTCATACAATAGAAAGCTTCTGTCACTGAACAGTTATAAACAAAAAGGAAAAAATAGTATTTTTTATTTCTTTGCTTCTGCGTAATATGGAACCACTATATAACATCCCGCTGTAATATGATCTGAGTGCAAATCGTTTACATACTTTATCTCTTCAATATATTCTGATAAATCCGAATACTCTGCCGTCTGATATTTCTTAGCAATGCTAGTAAGAGTATCTCCCGGTTCAATATAAACACTCGTATAATATTTTACACAATCAGAGTTCTCTTTTGCATTAACTGTATTAGAATGAAATAGGAAGTAACAAAGTACTAAAATAAAGATAAAACTAATCGTTGAAAAACATAGAACCCCTTTTTTCGCTTGTTTTAAACTAAATCTTTTCTTCATAATCTCTCTCTCCTTCGACAAACATACGTTCTTTTTTGTAAAATTACTATACCACCCGAACGAATGTTTGTCAATGTTTTTTCGAACAAATATTCTGTTTTTTAGTATTATAGAGATACATTGATTCTATTTTTTTTATTCATGAATATACTATCAAAAAAAAGGGAATCAATATGGATATACCTATTCCTTATGATATTCCAATGAATAATGATAACATTCCGGATTTGCAAGGCTTATTCCAGGTAAATGTAACTTCTGCCACAAATAATGAACCATTGCCGGAGGCAACTGTACAAATTTCTTCTACCGGAGAACCTGATGTTATTTTAGAGGAATTTAAAACCAACGAAAGCGGTCAGACAGATAAATTCTTACTAGAAGCCCCGCCCTTTGCTTATAGTCAGGAGCCTTTACAAAACCAGCCATATTCAGAATATAATGTCCGGGTAATATTAGAAGGTTATGAGCCGGTGGTTGTTTCCGGAGCAGAAATTCTTCCTAAGACTTTTTCTTGGCAAAATATATCTATGCGACCACTAGGAAGACCTGGTTATCCCTATGTCATAGGACCTCACACCCTTTATGGATATTATCCACCTAAAATACCGGAAGCAGAAATAAAGACCGTGGAAGAAACCGGAGAAATTGTTTTATCTCAGGTAGTAATACCGGAATATATCGTGGTACATGATGGTGCCCCGGAAGACTCTTCAGCAGCAAATTACTATGTACCATATAGAGATTATATTAAAAACGTAGCAAGCTGTGAAATTTACGCTACATGGCCGGAAAGCTGCATTTATGCAAACGTATTGGCTATCATGTCTTTTACATTGAACCGTGTATATACTGAATGGTATAGAAATAAGGGGTATAATTTTACGATTACCAGTTCCACTGCTTATGATCATAAATGGATAAATGGAAAAAATGTATATGATAATATTTCTTATCTTGTGGATAGTATTTTTTCCAACTATTTATCAAGACCTAACGTGAATCAACCTATATTAACCCAATATTGTGATGGAAAAAGAGTCACCTGCCCTAACTGGATGAGCCAATGGGGTTCAAAAAATCTTGGTGAACAAGGATATTCCGCCATTGATATTTTAAGGTACTATTATGGTGATTCTATTTATATTAATACAGCCAGACAAATTTCCGGAATTCCTGCATCTTTTCCGGGAGAAAATCTAACCATTGGATCCAGAGGCGATAAAGTTCGTCAAATTCAGGAACAACTAAACCGAATTAGTGATGATTATCCACGGATTCCCAAAGTTGTATCTGACGGTATCTTTGGTGAAGGAACCGCTAATGCTGTTCGCACGTTCCAAACTATTTTTAATCTTCCTGTTACAGGAATTATTGATTATCCTACCTGGTATAAAATATCAGAAATTTATGTAGGTGTTTCTAGAATTGCAGAATTAAATTAATAAGTGAAAGAAAATCAGAGAAAGGAAAAAATGCGAACACTCCTACTCCGCTTTTGTGTTCGCTCCTCGAATAGAAAATCCCGTTATTTTCCTGAGGTATGGTGCAAGTAATGAAAAAACAACATTATCCCTTTGAGCTTCAAAAACTTCCCTATTCTTACGATGCGTTGATTCCTTTTCTTAATGAAGAAACATTATATATTCATCATGAAAAACATCAGAAAAATTATGTAAATCGGCTAAATTTGGTATTAAAAGATTATCCGGAATATCACCAGCTTTCCTTAGAAGAAATTCTTATCCATCCCAACGTGTTGCAGGAATCGATTCGTGATGCTGCTCTTGTAAATGCAGGCGGCGTGTATAATCATCAACTATATTTTAACAGCATGCAGCCACACGGATTTTCCCTTCCAACGGGAGCTTTATTTGATGCAATAAATCAGACTTATGGCGATTATTATAAATTTCAAAAGACCATCATAGATGTTTCTATGAGTCTTGTTGGTTCCGGATATCTCAACCTGGTAAAAACAGAAAAAAGAGAAGTCAAACTGATTCTATCTAAGAACCAGGAGACTCCTCTTTCAGAACATCTTCTCCCTTTGATAACACTAGATCTATGGGAACACTCATATTATCTGCAATATCAAAATAGAAAAAATGATTATGTACAAAACTGGATTCGCTATATTAACTGGAAAGAAGCTGAACTCCGTTTTGGTAAATAATAGCCTGTACGGGAATCGAACCCGTCTCTCCGCCTTGAGAGGGCGGCGTCTTAGCCGCTTGACTAACAGGCCAAACAACTATTTTAGTTTAGCATTTTTTTCATAAAAAAGCAAGAGTTTTTTATTATTTCTTTATAAAAATTTTGAATCACATTTTTATTTTTATATTCACAAGTGTATAAACAAAATTCTATATAGATACAAAGCGATGATCCCATAACAGACCATCGCTTTTTTGGATTCTGACTCTTTCTCTGCTTTTTAATAACTTATGTATTTTTTAATCTTTTCCGCCTACGCCAGCTCTAGCATTCGATTTAATGGTTTGTATGCCGCCTCTTTTGTCTCTTCTTCTAACTTCACATTCTCTTCTAAATAAATTAGCGCATCTTTTACTTTCTCTAAAGTAATTTTTTTCATATCCGGGCAGATTTGCTGTGAAATTACCGGATAAAACTTTTTATCAGGATTTTTTAATTGCAATTCATAGAAAACGCCTGTCTCTGTTGCAATAATAAATTCTGTATCATCACATTTTGTTGCAAAATCAATGATTTCAGAAGTACTTCCAATAAAATCCGATAACTCTAATACATCTTCCGTACATTCCGGATGCGTCAACACTTTTACTCCAGGATATTGTTGTTTTGCTTTTAAAAGGTCTTCTGCATGGATTTCTGTATGTACATGGCAAAAACCGTCATTGAAAATAAAATCTTTCTCAGGAAGCTGTTTTGCAATATATCTTCCTAAATTATTATCTGGAACAAAAAAGATTTTTTTATTAGGGAGAGCACTTACTACTTTTAAAGCGTTTGATGAAGTAACACATACATCAGAATGTGCTTTAATTTTAGCCGAAGAATTAATATAACATACCACTGCGATATCCTCATATTGCTTCCTCATTTCTTCTATTTTTTCTATGGTAACCATATGTGCCATAGGACAATCTGCCGTTACATCCGGCATAATCACAGTTTTTTCCGGATTTAATATTTTTGCACTTTCTCCCATAAAAGAAACGCCACAAAACAAGATATTCTTCTGAGTTACCTTAGTTGCTACTTTACTAAGATAATAGGAATCACCAACATAATCTGCAATTTCCTGAACCGCAGCGTCTACATAGTAATGTGCTAAAATAACCACATCTTTTTCCTGTTGCAATTTCTTAATTTCTTCTTTTAACATAAGTCGTAAGCTCCTTTTGTTCTTTTTATCTACAAATTTACGATATAAAGCCTAAACCTTAACATTCAAGACATATCCATACCTTATATATTAAAGCAAAGGCTACACTTTCAAAATCATACCATATTTTTCAATAAGCCTCAAGGGAATTTCAATGCATTTTTATCAGTTTTCATCCATAAAATAATATGTTTTAATCTCCATTGATTCATTGTAGTTACCCACGGATTAGTCTTAGAAACAAGACTATGCAAAATTATTGGGTATGCATGAATCATTTAGGATTGGGAAGGTGAATCATCATATGTATCCAAAAAATGATGCTGCATGGATTTATTCTTATAAGAAATCAAAGTATCCAGATTTACATTTTCCACACTACGAAAAATATGTTCTTCCACATCAGGATTTGTTTCCTTTAATTTCTGGATTAATCTCTTTACTTCCAGCCGTGCAGAAGGATTTTGTTCTTCTGCATTTTGAGCACAGGTTTCTGTAAATCTACAGGCACATTGGATAAATTCCAAGTCATTGTATTCTTTCCATCTTAAAATTGCCTCTTCCCGTATCAGATACATTGGCCGGATTAACTCCATACCTTCAAAATTTGTGCTGTGTAGTTTTGGCATCATAGTCTGAAACTGTGATCCATAAAGAATCCCCATCAATATGGTCTCAATGACATCGTTATAATGATGCCCTAAAGCAATTTTATTACAACCTAATTCTTTTGCTTTTCCATAAAGACATCCTCTTCGCATCCTGGCGCAAAGATAACATGGAGATTTCTCAATTTCAGACACAGATTCAAAAATATCAGAGTCAAAGATTTGAATTGGAATATTTAATAATTTGGCATTTTCTTCAATCTTTGACCTGTTTTTTTGATTGTAGCCCGGATCCATAACCAGAAAAACCACATCAAAATCAATTTTTTGGTGTCGTTTTAATTCCTGAAATAATTTAGCCATTAGCATGGAATCTTTTCCTCCGGAAATGCATACGGCAATTTTATCACCATTTTCTACTAATTGATAGGTATTAATTGCTTTTGTGAATTTCCCCCAAATTTCTTTCCGATATCGTTTTTGTATACTTTTTTCAATTTCTAAATACTTCATAATAAAGTGGCAGCAAAAAGCAAAATTATGGCAAAAATAACATTCACAACCGTGAAATGTAATATATATTTTCCTTTTTTACTGTGTTCCTCCTGTGCATAAAATTTATAAGAAATTAAACTTGCCAAAGAAGCAATCAAAGTTCCCAAACCTCCTACATTTACCCCCATCAAAAGAAGGTTCCATTCAGAAGTAAAACCGGAAAGTAAAATGGCAGTTGGTACATTACTAATTACCTGACTTAATAAAAATGCCAAAATTACTTCTCTTCCCTCTAAAAGACTTTCCATGGCGTTTCGTACCGTTTCCATTCTTCCCATATTCCCTATAAATATAAAGAAACTTAAAAATGTCAAAAGAAGATTATAATCCACTTTTTTTAAAATTTCTTTTCGTAAGAAGAATGTCCCAAAAAGAGAAATTCCAAGAGGAATCCAATAAGTAATAAAACGAAGTACACTAAGCAAAGAAACAAGAAAAACAAGAACAAAATAAACAAACTGTATTTTTTCTGTTTTTGATAAACTTATGCTCTTTTCTAATTTTATGGTTAAAATATTTTGTTTCTTTTGAAACATACAACCAACAACCAGTAAAATGGCAGATAGAACCGTAAGAGGCCCCATAATGCTTAAAAAGTTTCCCATATTCATACCAGACAAACCGTAAATATATAAGTTTTGCGGATTACCTATAGGTGTCAGCATACTCCCTAAATTCGCTGCAATAGTCTGTAATACAATTATGGAAATCATTTTTTCTTCCAATCCTATCATATGCAGTAATAAAATTGTAAATGGAACAAAAGTAATCAATGCCACATCGTTAGTAATCAGCATGGATGTAAAAAAGCATAAAAAAACAAGAACAAAAGTTAACTGTCTGAAATCCTTCACTTTTTTAGTCAGAAATCCTGCCATTTCATAAAAAATTCCTAGTTCTTTCAGTCCTGCCATTACGATCATAAAGGAAAAAAGCAGGGCTAACACTCTGGTGTCAATATAGCTGAAATAGGTTTTATCCACCGGAACAAAGAACATTGATACAACAGCCAAAAACGTGGCTACAATGAAAATAGGTTCTTTTTTTACGAATTGAATAATTTTATCTGATATTTTCACTTCTTCCTCCTGTTCTCTTCCAAAACTTATAAAAAAGTTCATGAAATTATATATCTTTTGAATTATGAATCAAAAATAAAGCTTAACTGATTACTTTCCGGTATATCCCCAAGAAGTCCTAATTCCTGCATTTTATCTGTTACAGTAGCAGAAATTTTTGCCCGCTCTTTTAAGTCGTCTTTTGAAAGAAATGGGCCATTCTTTGCGGCTTCCTTTAATGCAGTGGCTGCCTTATCTCCTAGTCCGTCAATGGTCACAAGTGACGGCATAATTTTCCCATCTATAATCTGAAACTTTACATCATCAGCCACAAAAATATCCATTGGTAAAAATTCAAATCCTCTGGCATACATTTCCTGAACCAGCTTCATATCCCTTAAGGAATCCTGTTCTACTGCTGTCTGTTCTTCCTTTGGCTTCGAAGTAATTTCCTTCATACTCATCTCCAATTTTTCTTTTCCCTGACACATTTTTTCGTAAGAAAATGCCTTGGCACGGATACTAAAGAAGGTGGCATAATATGCAAGAGGATAATATACCTTAAAATACGCAATACGCCATGCCATCATAACGTAAGCAGCGGCATGCGCCTTCGGGAACATGTATTTTATTTTCTTGCAAGACCAGATATACCAGTCAGGAACATTATGAGCCAACATCGCCTCTTCCCACTCTGGCTTTAATCCTTTTCCCTTTCTCACACTTTCCATAATGGTAAAAGAAAGTCCTTTCTCCATCCCCATATTAATCAAATAAATCATAATATCATCACGTGTACAAATAGCTGTAGAAATCAATGCTTTTCCTTCTTGAATCAAAGTTTGGGCATTTCCAAGCCACACATCCGTGCCATGAGACAATCCGGAAATTCGAATCAGATCTGAGACAGATTGTGGGTTTGTGTCAAGTAACATCTGTATAACAAAATCCGTACCAAATTCCGGTATTCCGAGGGAACCAAGCTTTGTGCCGCCAATATCTTCCGGAGTAATGCCTAAAGCCTCTGTATTATGAAATAATGACATCACTTTTTTATCATCAAGTTTAATCGTTTTGGCATCAATTCCTGTTATATCTTCCATCATACGAATCATAGATGGATCATCATGACCAAGAATATCAAGTTTTAACAGGTTATGGTCAATGGAATGATATTCAAAATGAGTAGTAATGATAGGAGAATTTACATCATTGGCGGGGTGTTGTATCGGTGTAAAAGAATATATATCTTCATTTCTTGGTAATACAATCATTCCCCCCGGATGCTGTCCTGTAGTTCTTTTTACTCCGGTACATCCATGGCTTAAACGTTCCATTTCAGCCCGCCGTTTACTTTGATGTCGTTCTTCAAAATATTTATATACATAGGAATAAGCTGTCTTATCTGCAACTGAACCAATGGTACCGGCGCGAAAAGCCTTTCCTTTTCCAAAAAGTTCTTCCGTATAAGCATGGGCACAAGCCTGATATTCTCCGGAAAAATTCAAATCAATATCCGGCTCTTTATCTCCCTTAAATCCTAAAAAAGTTTCAAAAGGAATGTCATGACCTTCCTTCATCAAAGGTTCTCCGCACTTTGGGCAATTCTTATCCGGCATATCACAGCCGGAACATCCTGCAAAAGCTTTCACTTCTTCGGAATCAAAATCAACATAATGACAATTTTTACAAATATAATGTGCAGACAAGGGATTTACCTCTGTAATACCTGCCATGGTTGCCACAAAAGAAGAACCGACAGAACCTCTAGAACCAACCAGATAACCGTGGTCATTAGAATCCCATACCAGTTTCTGTGCAATAATATACATAACCGCAAATCCGTTACTAATAATCGAATTTAATTCTCTTTCTAAACGCTCCAAAACTTGTGGTGGAAGTTCCGGACCATAAATTTCATGAGCTTTATCATAACAGATTTTGGTTAAAGTCGCATCCGACTGCTCAATGACAGGTGGACATTTATCCGGTCTTACAGGTGAAATTCTCTCAACCATATCTGCAATTTTATTGGTATTTTCAATTACTACTTCATAAGCTTTTTCACTACCTAAATATTCAAATTCAGCCAACATTTCTTCTGTCGTTCGAAAATAAAGTGGAGGTTGATTATCTACATCACTATATTTCTTACTTGCCTGAATGATGGCACGATAAATACTATCTTCCGGTTCAATAAAATGAACATCACAGGTAGCCACTACCGGCTTCATAAATTCCTCACCTAACGAAACAATTCTTTGATTGATTTCCTTTAAATCCTCTACGGAATTTACGGGATATTTATCATTATCCAACATAAAAAAGTTGTTTCCAAGGGGCTGTATTTCAAAATAGTCATAAAACTGAGCTAGTCTTGTAATTTCTGCAACACCTTTGTTCATAAGAATGGCTTTATATAATTCTCCTGCTTCGCAGGCAGAGCCAACAATCAACCCTTCCCGATACTTTTCAATCAGACTTTTTGGCATACGAGGTCTTCTTGAAAAATAAGTGATGTGAGATTCTGAAATCAAACGGTACAAATTCACCCTTCCTAATTCATTCTTGGCAATTAAAATCCCATGATAGGAAGGAGCTGCCTTGATTGCCTCCGGACTCATTTGACACATGGCATTTAAGGAATCCAAAGTTTCAATCTCCTTGGCTTTCAGTAGAGGAATAAATTTCACAAAAATTTCTGCCGTTGCCTGAGCGTCATTTACTGCTCTATGGTGGTCAGTAAGTTTCACTCCCATATACTTTGCCACACTATCCAGGGTATATTTTGAAATTCCTGTAATTAAAAATCTGGAAAGCAAGACCGTATCAATATAAGTTGCATCAAAAGGCAACCCTAACTCTGCAGATTTTTCACGAATAAAACTTACATCAAAATCAGCATTATGCGCTACTAAAACACTATCCTCACAAAATTTCAAAAACTCTGGTAAAATCACATCAATAGTCGGTTCTTCCATTACCATCCGGTCAGTTATTCCGGTTAAGGATTCAATGTTTGGTGGAATCGGTTCTTGTGGATTTACAAAATGACTAAAGTGATCCGTGATAACTCCATTTTTTACCTTAACAGCTCCGATTTCAATGATTTTATTCTTCACTGGACTAAAACCCGTCGTTTCAATATCAAATACAACATAATCACCTTGCAGAGATTGATTTTTGGAATTCACTACTACCGTTTTTAAATCATCTACGAAATATCCTTCCACGCCATACAATAACTTAAAATCATCATCCTTATCAAGACAATGGGCAGCTACCGGGAAGGCTTGTACTACACCATGATCCGTAATTGCCATAGCTTTATGTCCCCAGCTTTTGGCAAGTTTAATAATATCTTTTATTCCAACTACACTGTCACTTTCACTCATAACCGTATGTAAGTGCAGTTCCACCCTCTTTTCTAAACTCAAATCTTTTCTTTTGATTCTAAAATCCGGAATTTCCTTCATTCCGATTACAGAACTAATGGAAACTTCATGATCATACTTGTCAAGGATTGCATTTCCTTTGATTTTATAAAATTTACCACATTTCAGATGATCTAATATATCCGGAAGGATTGCATTTGGCACAAATATTTTTATCATTATGGTGTCTGTATAATCTGTTAAAGCTAAAATAAGAATGGTTTTTTCAGAATGGATTTCTCTGGTATCCAGCTTTATCAATTCGCCACGAACTACAACCTCACCCATTTCCGTAATGATTTCTTTGATTTCAATGATATCACCCTCACAGTTTTTTCCATAAAATACATCCGGATCATCTGCAGGTCGTTGTTTTTTAAATCCGTTATCCTGATTGAAATAATTTCTGTTTCCACTATTTTTCTTAGAACCTTCTCCATTCGATTTTTGTGTTTCTGAATTTCTGGCAGATGCGCTTTTTCTATTTCCGTCCACTTCTTTCGTGCCGGTGCCAACCGTTGAATCTGATTTTGTTTTAGAATCCACTTCATCTAATATAGAAGTTACCTCTAACTCTAATTTATGCATTTTATGTGCCTGTCTTAACTGTTCCTTCTGGGCTAAAGTATAATCAAAACCTACTTGAACATACATTCCGAACTTATTCTGATATACTTCCTCAATATAATTTTTTATCGAAGGAGATTTGCTTCTTGCCAGAAATGTATCCTCTAAGGTTAACGTAATAATATTATTGTCAAAGAACCACTCGCTAGATTGCACCAGTCGATATTCCACATTACTTCTTTCTTTAAAATCTAATAAAAAACTGTCTTTGTATAACAAAAACAGTTTCTCAGGATCATATAATTCTGATAATTCATATCGTTCTATGATTTTTATCTTTGTCCGACTGCGTTCAAACATATATTTTTTAATTTCTTTTTCCATTAACATGATATTTCTTTTATGAATTAATTTCTCACTGAGAATATGAACTTCTAAAAGATTTATGGATTTTTTCATCAAAAGACGTTCTACAAAAACCTCCATAAATTCTCCTGTCAGCTCCTTAGAGGTTTTTAATTCACAAAAAACTTCATAAAATAAATGCAATGTTTTTTCCATAGTTTATCACACCCCATTTTTTTCCTGTTCTTCCCTGAACTTAATGACAGACGTATTCTCTTTTATTTCCAATTTAGTAATTCTTCATATAAAGCATTCAGTAAATCTTTTTCCGGAACTTTTCGGATAATTTCACCTTTTTTAAACAAAAGACCTTCTCCCTTGCCCCCGGCAATTCCTAAATCCGCTTCCTTTGATTCTCCGGGTCCATTTACTACGCATCCCATCACTGCAACTTTAAGGTTCAGATGTTCAAATTCCGTCACCATTTCTTCAACTTTGTTTGCCAAAGAAATCAAATCTATGGAAGTTCGCCCACAAGTCGGACAGGAAACTACCTCGATGCCACCTTCTCTAAGCTTTAAAGTGCGAAGAATCATTTTTGCTGTTGCAATTTCTTTTACAGGGTCATCTGTCAGAGAAACCCGAATTGTATTTCCAATCCCCTGATTTAAAATAATACCTAATCCTACAGAAGATTTAATATTTCCACCATAAGAGGTTCCGGATTCTGTAATTCCTACATGTAAAGGGTAAAGACACTTTGGAGCTAATAACTCATGTGCCTTAACACACATTAATACATCGGAAGATTTGATGCTGATTACCAGATTATCATATCCCATATCTTCAATCAATGCAATGTTATGAAGGGCACTGTCCACCAAACCCTCTGCGGTTACCTTACCATATGCTTCTAAGATATGTTTCTCCAAAGAACCACTATTTACTCCGATACGAATCGGAATATTTTTTTCTTTGGCAGCTTCCACTACTTCTAATACCCTTTCTCTGTTTCCAATGTTTCCGGGATTAATTCTAATCTTATCTGCACCATTTTCGATGGCTTTTATTGCTAACTTATAATCAAAATGAATGTCTGCCACCAAAGGAATGGAAATCGCTGATTTTATCTCTTTAAAAGCATTTGCTGCATGAATATCATTAACCGTAGAACGAACGATATCACAACCTGCTTTTTCCAGTCTTTTTATCTGGCCAATAGTAGCTTCTACATCCGCAGTCTTTGTATTTGTCATAGACTGAATCAAAATAGCATTTTTACCACCAATGATCCTGTCTTTAATTTTAATTTCTTTGGTATTTTCCCGAAACATATATAGTACCTCCTAAGATTTTTTTATAAAAAACTATAACCAACGCCAAAGGGTTGCGACAATGAAATCCCATCTCCTAGCATTCTTGATATGCCTTCCTTTAGGTTTAAAAGAATACATTTTTTATATCATTAAACATAATAAAAATCATAAAGGCAAACAATATCATAATACCCACAAAATGAACCATGGCCTCTTTTTCCTGCGGAATCTTTTTCC
>JAFPAZ010000267.1 GCA_017390645.1 Lachnospiraceae bacterium | reverse complement strand
TCCTACTTCTTTACTCTTGCAAGAACATCATCAATATTACCTGCATTTAAGAAATAGCTTTCCGGAATATCATCATGCTTTCCTTCGATGATTTCTTTGAAGCCTTGAATGGTTTCTTCAATTGGAACATACTTACCTTCCAAACCTGTAAACTGTCCGGCTACGAAGAATGGCTGAGATAAGAATCTTTGTACCTTTCTGGCACGGGCTACGATTAACTTATCTTCTTCTGATAATTCATCCATACCTAAGATTGCAATGATATCCTGCAATTCTTTGTACTTCTGAAGAATTTCCTGAACCCCTCTGGCAACCTTATAATGTTCTTCCCCAACGATTCTTGGGTCTAAGATGCGGGAAGTCGATTCCAAAGGATCTACCGCCGGATAAATACCAAGTTCTACGATAGAACGAGAAAGAACCGTGGTGGCATCCAAATGGGCGAAAGTAGTCGCCGGAGCCGGGTCTGTAAGGTCATCCGCAGGCACATAAACTGCCTGAACCGAAGTAATGGAACCATTCTTGGTAGAAGTAATACGTTCCTGTAAGGCACCCATTTCTGTCTGTAAAGTAGGCTGATAACCTACGGCAGAAGGCATACGTCCAAGCAACGCAGAAACTTCAGAACCTGCCTGGGTAAAACGGAAGATATTATCAATGAATAATAATACATCCTTTCCACCTTTATCTCTAAAATATTCCGCCATGGTAAGTCCTGTAAGACCTACTCTCATACGAGCTCCAGGTGGTTCGTTCATCTGACCGAACACCATGGTAGTTTTATTAATAACTCCGGATTCCTGCATTTCATGGTAAAGGTCATTTCCTTCTCTGGTACGTTCCCCTACACCGGTAAATACAGAATATCCACCATGCTCTGTGGCAATGTTACGAATTAATTCCTGAATCAATACGGTTTTACCTACACCGGCACCACCGAACAAACCGATTTTACCACCCTTTTGGTATGGACAAAGTAAATCTACGACCTTAATACCTGTTTCTAACATTTCTGTGGTAGTAGACTGCTCCGCAAAAGTAGGAGCCTTTCTATGAATCGGCGATATTTCTTCTGCTTCCGGAGCCGGCTTATTATCAATCGGCTCTCCTAATACGTTAAACATACGTCCTAATGTATTCTCACCAACAGGAACGGAAATAGGAGCTCCTGTTGAAACTGCGTCCATTCCTCTTTTTAAACCTTCTGTTGGTCCCATAGCGATACAACGAACTACGTCATCTCCCAAATGCTGGGATACTTCCACTACTAAACGGCTGCCATCTTCCTTCTCAATGTAAATTGCATCATTGATTTCAGGCAAATGGGAAGCTGTAAACTTTATATCTAATACTGCACCGATAATCTGAGTGATTTTACCGATATTTTTATCTGCCATTTGCTGCTTTCACTCCTTTTTAGTTTATTGCATCTGCACCAGCAATAATTTCTGTAAGTTCCTGGGTAATCGAAGTCTGTCTCGCACGATTGTACATAAGAGAAAGCCCTGCAATCATTTCTTCCGCGTTGCTGGTTGCAGAATCCATAGCCTGCATTCTGGCACCATTTTCACTGGCAACTGCTTCCGAAAACGCCCCATAAATCAAGCTGGAAACATACTTAGGAATCAACTGTTCTAGAGCTTCTTCCGGCTCCGGTTCATAATTCATAAGCGCATTCGAACCTTCCTGCTCCCCTTCCGTCTTTACCGAATCCTGATCCATTGGTAAAAGCTTCATCAAAGTAGGAACATGACTTACAGTGTTTTTAAAACTGGTATATGCTAAATAAATCTCTCCGATTTCTCCATCACGGTAAGATTTTAATAACGCCTGAGTAATATCTACGGCATCTTTATACAAAGGCTGATTGATTACTTCTGAATAATCCGCTTTGATTTCATAACCTTTTCTTAAGAAAATTTCCCTTCCCTTAGTACCAATGTTATAAATGAACACATCTTCCTTTGGTAAATTTTCATCTCCGGTTACTAATTTCACAAGATTGGAATTGTATCCGCCTGCCAGTCCACGATTGGCACTAATGGCAATAACCGCCTTTTTATTACTGTCATTCTTTAAAAGATACGGATGTTGTATCGCACCTGACTTTGAAAGAATGGAACCGATGGTCTGATACATGGTCTGAAAGTACGGTTTTGACTCTTCTGCTTTGGCTTTTGCCTTCTGCAACTTAACCGTAGAAACAAGTTTCATCGCCTTCGTAATCTGCTGGGTACTTTGAATACTTGACTTACGGCGTTTTATATCTCTCATAGATGCCACAAAAAATCACCACCAGTCTATTTCATAAATTCAGCTTTACATTCTGTAATAGCCTTCACGATTGTTTCTTCCAATGCTTCATCAATCTGCTTTGTTTCCTTTATGGTTGCAAAAATCTCCGGATACTTGGTATCCACAAATTCAAACAATTCCTTTTCAAAGGATAAAACATCCTCTACTGCAATGTCTAATAAATACTTCTTTGTTGCAGCATAAATAATTAAAACCTGCTTTTCTACCGGCATCGGTTTATATTGAGGTTGTTTTAATACTTCCTTAATTCTTTCACCTTGAGCCAATTTTTCCTTGGTATCTGCATCCAATTCTGAACCAAACTGGGAGAAGGCTGCAAGTTCACGGTACTGTGCCAGTTCCACACGAATTGGAGCCGCCAGTTTCTTCATGGCCTTCGTCTGGGCAGCACCACCAACACGGGAAACAGACAAACCTGCGTTAACCGCCGGACGGAAACCGGAATTAAACATTTCTGTTTCCAAATAAATCTGACCGTCTGTAATAGAAATTACGTTGGTAGGAATGTAAGCAGACACGTCACCTGCCTGGGTTTCAATGATAGGAAGGGCTGTTAAAGAACCTCCACCTAATTCATCCGAAAGTTTCGCTGCACGTTCCAATAATTTTGAATGTAAGTAGAAAACATCACCCGGGTATGCTTCGCGTCCTGGTGGTCTACGAAGTAATAAGGACAGTGTACGGTAAGCAGTTGCATGCTTACTTAAATCATCATACACAACCAATACATCCTTTCCTTCTTCCATCCACTCTTCACCAATGGTACATCCGGAATACGGAGCAATATATTGAAGTGGTGCTAATTCTGATGCAGTTGATGCAACTACTGTGGTATAATCCATAGCACCATATTCTTCTAATGTCTTAACAATAGAGGCAACGGTAGAAGCCTTTTGACCAATGGCAACATAAATACAGTTAACCCCTTGTCCCTTTTGATTAATAATGGTATCGATGGCAATGGCTGTCTTACCAGTCTGTCTGTCACCGATGATCAATTCACGCTGACCTCTTCCAATCGGAACCATGGCATCAATCGCCTTAATACCTGTCTGAAGTGGAGTATCTACGGATTTACGTGAGATAACACCTGAGGCAACACGTTCAATTGGTCTAATCTTTGTAGTTGCGATAGGTCCTTTCCCGTCGATAGGTTGTCCTAACGCATTTACAACTCTTCCTAACATAGCGTCTCCAACAGGAACACTTACTACGTTACCGGTAGTCTTTACAATATCACCTTCGTTGATGTTCTTGGCATCACCAAGCAATACCACACCAACGTTGTCCTCTTCTAAGTTCAAAACCATACCGAAAACTTCTGATGGGAATTCTAACAATTCACCCTGCATCGCGTTTTCAAGACCATGCACACGGGCAATTCCATCTGCTACCTGGATTACCGTGCCCACATCATTGGTTTCAAGCTCTGATTTATACTTCTTAATCTGTTCTTTAATCACAGAACTAATCTCTTCTGGTCTTAAATTCATAGAGCCTAAGCACCTTCTTTCCTCGCATCTAAAATAAACTGCTTTTTTCCAAGCCGGGGCAGTCACATTTTACTTCTGCCATAAGACTTCACTTTTTAACTTCGATAAATGATATACTATAAAATTCCTTAAGTTATATCAGACTTTTCGTCATATTTGTAAGTTTCGTCTTAATACTGCTATCTACCACCCTGTCATTGATTCTAAGTACCAGTCCGCCGATGAGACTTTCATCCACCTCGTACTTTACTTCCAAAGAAACATAACCGGTTAGTTCAAGCACCCTTGCTTCGATTTGTTCTTTTTGAACCGCTGACAATGTCACTGCTGAAGTAACATATAATACACCGATTTTCTTATATTCTCTGGCACAGTGCATGAAATAATCAAAGATTCCAAAAATTCCACCCTGACGATCCTTACTTAACAAGACAGCCAGAAATCCCGACATTTCATCAGAAACCTGTCCTTTAAAAACAGTCTCAAGTAAAGTGATTTTCTCGTCTTTGGGAATTTTCGGATGATTTAAAACCTTAATCAAATCTTCGTTTTCTTCCAGACACTGCCTGATAAAAACTGCTTCCTGCATCATCTGATCTAGGTTATTTTGTTCCAAGGCTAATTCAAATAATGCATTACCATATGTTTGACTTATTTGCTTAGCCATGTATCATCACCCATCTCTTTTAATGTATCCTGAATCAATGCATTCTGCATAGATTCATCCATCTGCATCTTTATCATCTTACCAGCCATAACTGCTGCCACTTTCACGATTTCCACTTTGATTTCATCCTGAAGTTTGTTCTTTTCAAGTTCAATCTCATTATTGGCTCTCGCCATAATTCTGGCAGCCTCTTCTTTGGCCTCTTCTACAATATCATTCTCCCGTTTTAATGCCTTTTTCCGTGCATTGGAAAGAATTTCTTCTGCCTCTTTGTCTACCTCTTTTATCTTAGCATCATAAGTTTCTTTTAACTTTAGTGCTTCTTCCTTATTGGCAGCGGCAGTCTCAAGGTCGTTTTGCACCTTTTCCTTACGGTTATTCAGCATCTTCTTAACCGGTTCAAATAAAATATAAGATAAGAATGCGAATAAGATTAATATGGCAATACCCTGAAAGCAAACATCCACTAAAAGCTGCTTGTCCAGTCCGAAAATTCTTCCGGTGGCAAGCATGGAAAATGTGTTACCATACTGAACTAAATTGGTCACGCTTTACGCCTCCCTTCCTTTTTCTTCCTCGCTCCTTAAGAATTAAAGTTTCTTGAAAGCAGAAATAAAAGGATTACCAAACATTAAAATCAATGCGATAACCAAACTGTAAAGACCGGTGGTTTCGGCTACGGCCTGACCTACTAACATGGTAGAAGTTACCTGACCCTTTGCACCAGGATTACGTCCTACTGCTCCTGCTGCATGACCTGCTGCAATACCCTGTCCAATACCAGGACCAAGACCTGCGATCATTGCTAAACCTGTACCAATTGCTGAACATGCTAAAATTAAACCTTCGTTAGTGATATTACTCATAATTTTCTTCCTCCTAAAATACAATAAATCAACACAATGTTTTTCATTCCCCAAAACGATGTTTCGGACAATCAAACGTTACTCTGTTTCGGCTTTTTGTGAAACAAATACCATCGTCAGCATAGAAAATACATATGCCTGGATTGCACCTGAGAACAAGTCGAAATAACCATGTAAAAATGCTGGTATTCCAAGCTTTGCAAACCATGGAAGTAATCCATAGAATAAAGCCAGCAAAACAGTACCAGCCATAACATTACCAAACAAACGCAACGAAAGTGATAATGGCGTTGCAAACTCACCGATTAAGTTAATCGGGAATAAGAATGGCAATGGTTGAAACAAATCCGTCACAACTCCAAATTTATTATTCTTGACATTGCAATACTGAATCAGTACGAAAGAAATCAATGCAAGAGAAAGGGTTGTTCCATAATCTGCCGTGGGTGGTCTTAGTCCAAATAACCCGGAAATGTTGGATAAAAAAATAAACATAAACAAGGCTCCAATATAGTTTACATATTTTGAACCCATCTTTCCCATGGTAGAATGCACAAAATTATCCAGTGTTTCTACAACCAATTCCAGAAAATTCTGAAAACCATCCGGAATTTCTTTTGCTTTGTTTAACTTGATTCTGGCAACCACTGCAAAAATCATAATGGTCAGCATAACAATCAGGGTACATACATGAGTGGTCGTCAGATAAACACCATCTCCCAAAAAGGTGAGGGGCATCAGCTCATGTATGAAAAAATCTACACCTTCTTGTTCTTCCGCCAAAAGCATTCCGCCTCCGGTCAGATTCCCTAAAAAGCCGGCTAAATCTGTTCCCATACGTCTAACCTCCTTACTTTTTTATTGGTATCAAGGGCAAAAGCTTTTGAACTCCCTGATACTTACGCGTTGCTATGGACCTTGCGCCACAGCAAGAAAAATTGTAACTATTCAGAGTCAGCCTCCGAACCGTCACCTATAAAATATCTGAATACAACGGGTGAAAAAAG
>JAFPAZ010000266.1 GCA_017390645.1 Lachnospiraceae bacterium | reverse complement strand
TGATACTACATTTGCATTTTTTTCATAAAAAACGTCCTGAAAGCCTCGTAAACTAAAGGATTTTTTCAAAAATCCGTGATACTAAAATGATACTAATTTTTTATTTTCCTTTTCTCAACCCCTCGAAAAATCTCGAAAAAACACGAATCGTCATCATTGTATTTTTATTTTTTTGATTTCCTATACCCCTTATAACAGAAAAATTATCATATATTTTTCACCAATATTATTGACATATTTATCATTTTCAGTTATTGTAAAATATTACATTTTAAATACATTATGAATAACAATAACGAGTACCTATATAATTTAACAACAATAAAAAAGAAATGAGAGACCCGCATGAATCATAGACTATACGGTGAAACTCATTTCTTAATGTCATATTATTAGAACTGGTAACGATTATCAATCACAAATATTAGAATAAATAATTGTGTATATTTACTGTAGAAAAGTTGGGAAGAAACACCTGTCATTCTCCCCAAGGGCTCACGTTAATGAACTACAATATTTGAGTAAATCAGTTTTTTCAATGCATCATAACCCTAAGAATTCATGTGCCTTTGCAGATGTCATATACTCGCCTTGTGCAACTGACTCTTCTGCAGTTTTTATTTTTTTAATATCTTTTCCGCCTCTTCAAAAATCATAGGATTCAACGGAATTCCAATCGATTGGGTTGTTGCAGATATAAACATTCAATCGTTTCCAGTAAATAAACAGTCGTTTATTTTTTGGCTCCAATCCACTTCCAACTGACATATCCTCTTTTGTTTTGAGCAGTTCCTCCATATGAACTCCTAATAGCTTACTTAATGAATACAAATGCTCCACTGTCGGAAGCATCTTTCCCTTAAACCAGCGGTAAATGGATTGTGGACATTCCAGGTGCAAATACCCTTGAACTTCCTTTACAGAATACCCTGCTTCCTTTAAACAATATTTTAACCACCTGCCTGTTTGTTCCACATCAATATAAGAATCTTCCTCTTTCCTCAAAATAATCACCCTCTTGCTGTAAACGTTCTAATATAAGTATAACACAAAATTATTCTTCTTACCTATGAGTAAAACCTTTTTTCATTTTTTTATATTTATGTTCACCCACAAACAGAGTTATATTTTTCAGTTTTTTCATGTTTATCGCATAAAACGATTTCAGGGCATATAGGACATCCGCCCATGCACAGTTCCCGTTTTATACAGTCCGGACATGCCAAACGGAAATGATTTCTAAAATTTTCAAACTCCTCACTATTCCAGGCTTCTTGTATGGTATGTTTTCTCAAATCAACTGCCCATCTTAAATCCTGATTGTCAAAACTGCAAGGCATCATTTTCATATCATGACTGATATAGGCTGACCATCTGGCACCTTCGCAAGTATCCAGACTATTAAAATCTATGTTTTTAGAATAATTTAGCAATGCCGGAACTGAACAGGAATCGAATCCAATCTTATATCCAACATTTCCTTTACTGATAAGTTCCATAAATTCCTGTACTTCTCCATGTTCCAAAGAAAGTACATCCTGTTTTTTTCCAAGTCCAACCGGTTTATGAAGAAGAAATACAATCGCATTAATCCCCTTCGGAAAACTGTTCTCTTTTATTCTTTCAATGGCTTCTTTTATGGAATTTTTTGATAAAACATAGTGGATATTGGTCTTGACTCCCACATTTATTAAATTCTGAATGGCTCGTATTGTATAATTGCTTCGATACCAGCTTACTGCCACCGCACCACAGTACTCTTTACAAAGTTTTGCACATTCCTCTGTCATACCCAGACCAGAAGTCGTAAAATTAGGAACAATCCTTGCATCTTTGCAGATTTTTAATATTTCCTCGAAACATTCATGCTGATCCGGGTCACCACAACCACCCAGAGCAATCTGATAGGTATTCCCCTTACACTGCTCCACGATTTCTTTAAAATCCTCCACACTCATATTCGCAAATTCTGAATGTAGTCCATCCTGGTAACAATACACTCCCGCTTTCAAACACAAACCACTTTTTCCATGGGCACAATGCCCCATAATACCAACATCTAAAAGTTCCGGAAAAGATGCCATAAAAGGATCTATTCCGGTATCCATCCCTTCTTTCATAATTCCGGTTCGAACATATTCTCCAGTCTTTTCACAAAAGAAGGACATAAAATCTCTTTCTTTTCTTATCCGCATATTACCACCATCCTAAAAGCATCTCTTTAGAAAGTTCATACCATCTCTTTAGTAAGATAAATCTCCATCTATTATTGTAAAATTTTCATCATCCACGCTTTCCAGTCTATCCCAAATTTCCAAATATGTCTCAGCAAACTTATACTCTGCTTCTGCATGACACACCTCACCCCAATAAACTGCCTCACCCGCTTCTAATGCTTCACGGATATCGTCTTCTTCCTCCTCTGAGAAATAATACGTTCTAAAACACAGTTCAATCTCCTCCTCCGTACTATCCGGTGTTAAAATCGCCTTACCCAGAAATCTTTTCTCCACAAAATCAATAATTTCATTCTTTTGTTCTTCGGTTAATTCTCCCCGTCTCGCTAAAATAAAACTGCTGCTGCTTGAATTTGTTACAAAATCTGTTCTTATCTTCATAATCACGCCTCCATAAAATACTTTTTACATGCTACAATTTAAGTATAAAAGACCATTTACCATTTGTCATTGGACAGTTAGTCCAATCCTATAAATTCCCAATCACGTAATTTTCAGGATTATAAAATTCCAAATACTATACCTTTCCAATTTCACAAACCAAAAATAAAAAAGTGCCCGATCTTTCCTAAGACCTGACACTTTCTTCTTCCTTTGTCTGTAACAAAATCTGATAAATCTCTCTTTTTCCTACATTTCTATCCTTTGCTACCTGTTTCATGGCAGCCTTGCTATCCATTCCTTGTTTT
>JAFPAZ010000265.1 GCA_017390645.1 Lachnospiraceae bacterium | reverse complement strand
GCAAAAGGTATTTTAACCCCATGATACCTACGAAATGCCCCGTACTTTGTGCTACCACAATTCTAAAACATTTGAAATCCGCCCTATTCGGACTACTTTCTCATGTTTTGCGGGTTCCAAAGTCATGATTTTTCATGCGACCATGAAAAACATGAGCTTTTTGACCTTGGTATCTTAAAATAAAAGCACCTCAAAAACCTGGTATAAATCAAGGTATCCCCAGCCAAATAACCGGCTTGGCAAAGTTACATTATCCGGTGTTCTTGCCCCTCTTATAAAATCAGCCCTTACCCGGCTTGCGGTAATATAGGTTATATTTCCTTCTACTATAGCCCACTGTAAAAACAATGCTACCGCCCCTGCAGTTATGGCTGCTGCCGCACTGGTTCCGGATCTCATTACTACATTTCCTGTAAGACTGATTCCACTGATATCCACCGCCGGGGCAGCAAAATCCGGTTTGATTCTTTCATCTAAGGTAAATCCTCTGCTGCTTCTTAAATAAAAGCTGTCATTTTTATGATTGTATCCACTCACCACGATGGCATCTTTATTATTTCCAGGATCTGTTAAGGTAATATCCGGATTGGGACTTAAAAAATAAGTTTCATCAGATAAAAATTGGGTAATGGGCAGCCAAACATTAAACTCCCTTGAAGTATTATACTGACTTTCCACTTCTATCATCCAAATTCCGGGAGTGGGATTTTGAAACCGCATTAAAATTACCGGTCGTTCTGTTGCAGCTCCTATGATACTATAGTCAATATTTACTACTGTCTTTTCTAAAGCGTATCGAATGACATCCCCGGAAATGGCATTTAGCAAAAAGGGTCCATCCCGTTTTCCCAAAGGACTTGTGATGGTAACTTGATAGATTCCATAGGGTTCTCCCCATAATTCCATGGAAAATCCTGTTTCCCCTTCTCCTACATTAATTTCTACTTTACCCGAAACCTCATCTCCTGCATTTCCCTGATAGTGGTGTCTGGCTGCACCTTCATTACCTGCCGCCACCACCACCACATTGGATAATTCATTGCTAAGACTCGAAATATAATCATTTAACGGGCCGGTACCGTCATGAGGTCCACTGTTACTTCCAAGTCCTAATAAATACACTACGGGACGCTTCAGTTTTATTGCAATTTCGTTGATATATTTCATTGCCAGTATAATATCATTTTCCTGATAAGCCTTTGCATTTTCATTAATACGGAAAAACTCCTTTAAATGTGGTTTTGCTTCCTTTAATTTTACCACTACCAGATTGCTAAGTGGGGCTGCGCCTTGAAAATCCGGCGAATTTCCGGCGGCAACAGAAGCCAGATAAGTACCATGCCCATCTTCGTCCCGGGATGGCACATACTCATAGGGATTTTCCCTTTCTAATGCACGATTAATCTGTCCCTGGGAATACTCGCTTCCATACCCAAAGGATTCCGGTGCTGTTCCAGAAACATCTGCCTGATCCCAGATGGATAAAATCCGTGTGGTGTTATCTGCATTTTTAAAACATTCTAACGTATACTGGATTCCAGTATCGATGCACCCAATAATGGTGCCCTGCCCCCGTAGACCCAGAACAACCTGATTCTGCACCTGAGTAATGCCACTGGTATTTAGTTCCTCTGCCTGCATAAGCCCATATAATTT
The DNA here is from genome assembly GCA_017390645.1 of Lachnospiraceae bacterium. The sequence goes on along the minus strand of JAFPAZ010000265.1, from coordinate 142 downwards.
AGGAAGAATATGGTAATTATCTTTCGTAGCAGAAAATTCTATCCCTTCCTGTCTTCTTGAATAAATAACAGAATACCTTGCATTAATCGGGATTACACATAAATCGGGATACATTCCCAACACATTTTGGATTTGCCCACTG
>JAFPAZ010000264.1 GCA_017390645.1 Lachnospiraceae bacterium | reverse complement strand
CTTATTTCCTACATTATGATCAAATTCCAAAAACCACTTTTTATTTCTTAACACCAATTCATAAGACACATATACTTTTTTCACTTCCTTTATCGGAAGAATTGCTTCTAACTGTTCTCTTGTCCTTACTTTTACAGAAAGAACTTGCACAGGCTCCTCAGTAGAATTTCTTTGTTTTTCCACACTATATTCTTTTTCAGTATGGACCTTTCTTTGAACCTCTTCTGCCACATTTTCTATTTTCTCATGGAAAGAATCTCTTAAAAAATCTCCTTCCGGTAAACACCTTTTATGTGATTCATATATTTTTTCTTCAAGTGCAAGTACCGCCTGATTTCTTAGCTGTTTTATAAATTTTTTAGGAATAAAGACATTCTCTGACAGTTCAACCTCAATCTCCGAAAACTCGAAGTTTAAATTACCGGTTTTATTTATCAAATCCATTACTTCATCTTTCGTAGTGGGCAGATGATTTGCCCTTTCAACAATAAAATCCTCAATCTTTACTTTAATACACTGATATTCCAATTCAAAAACTGCCGGTTTTCCTAAAAGAAAGACTGCCTTTGCCCTGCATTGATTTTTTTTATGTGCTTCAAGAAGGGTGTTAATTTTTTGTACCAACATATTATTTCTGGTTCGATAAATCTTATCTCCTACCTTTAATTCCTTCAGATTCATGGCATTCAGCCATAAAAAATCAAAAGCTTCCGTGGAAACCGGTGAAGTTAAAGTAACCTCTTTGGACCGTGCTTTTATGGTAAATACATCCTGTTTTTCAATCTTAACCTGCGGCCGAAAACCAATCTGGTTCTTATTCATTTTCTCAATGCTACCCACATAAACACCAATATGATTCGGCACTTCCATGGACATCATACCTTTGCCGTTATGATTTTCAAAATATCCATCCGTAAAACCACCACGATTATAAATATCCATCAATTCCTGCTTGTCTTCCGCCAAAACATGGATTTTTCCCGTTTTTTCATACTGATCCACATATTTTCGGTATTTACTGGTAACCAAGGCCACATACTCCGGCTTTTTCATCCGTCCTTCAATTTTAAGAGAATCCGCCCCTGCCTGAATTAGTTTATCTAAGTTTTCCAGACCGTATAAATCTTTCGGGCTTAAAAGATAAGGTTCTTTCTCTTTGCTCATGATTCCCTTCTCATCAAAGGCCTGATAAGGAAGACGGCAAGGTTGTGCGCATCGCCCTCTGTTTCCGCTTCTTCCACCTATCATACTGCTAAGCAGACATTGTCCGGAATAACAATAACACAAGGCTCCATGAACAAAAACTTCCACTTCCAGACCTGTAGCCTCTTTGATTGCACAAATTTCTTCAAAAGAAAGTTCCCTTGCAGGTACGATACGGCTTGCACCCAAAGATTTCATAAGCAAGGCTGATGATACCCCTGTTACTGTAGCTTGTGTACTGATATGCAAATCCATTTCAGGAAAATACTTTCTCACATAAGAAGCCACCCCTAAATCCTGCACGATTACTGCATCCAGTCCGTGTTCATATGGTTTTTTCAGATATTCGTATAAATCCCCGGTTTCTGATTCTTTCAATAATGTATTCACCGTAAGATATAATTTCTTTCCATGCAAATGAACAAAATTTAATGCCCGGATTAATTCTTCCTGATTAAAATTAGATGCATAAGCCCTTGCGCCAAACTTATCTCCCCCAAGATATACCGCATCTGCCCCGGAAAAAATTGCCGCCTCTAGTGCTTCAAAGGAGCCACAGGGCGCTAATACTTCTATTTTTTTCTCCATATTCATATTCCCCTAAACCTCCATAATTCTTCCAACAGATTCTGGTGTCTGATATTCTCAAACATACCAACCATGTTATACCATCCACTAGTCTTCTATGAATTTTAACTCAATCTGTCCCTCATTTAATTTCTTTACTTCTTTTTGCAGCGACTTTACTTCTGCCTTATATTGGTCTGCCAGTTTTTTCGAAGTTTCTTCCTTCAGTTTTATATCAATATTTTCGTGGCGTAAATCAAAGATAATCTTATCTTTTTCTTTCATTTCAGCCTCATATAATGAAAGTTTCTCTTTTATTTTCATATATTCATCCACAATATTAACAGAAACCATAATGTTCTGGTAATCCATAGCCATTTTTTCAAATCCTGGATTTTCATTCATTTCATCAAATTTACGATTTAAATACGAAACTACTTTTTGAATATATTCTTCCGACTCAGCAGCACATAATGTATATTGTTTTTTATTAATGATAACCTGCATCTCTTTTTTTTCCATCATCATTCCCTCCATAACCTATTCTTTATCATAAGCATATCCAAAATGATCATAAGCGGCCTTTGTGGCTACTCTTCCCCTTGGAGTTCTTTCAATTAAGCCATTTTGAATTAAATAAGGTTCATATACTTCTTCAATGGTACCGGAATCTTCACCTATGGCTGCAGCCAGGGTATCCAACCCAACCGGTTTTCCCATAAATTTCTGAACCATAGTCTGAATAATCAGCCGGTCAATATGATCAAGGCCTAAAGAATCCACTTCCAACCGGTCCAAGGCTTCCTTGGCAATAAATAAATCAATATGTCCCTGATTTTCTAACTGTGCAAAATCTCTCACCCTTTTTAACAACCGATTTGCAAGTCTTGGAGTCCCTCGGGAACGTTTTGCCACTTCCACTGCTCCCTGTTCGTCAATGGTTACATTTAACAATGCGGCAGTTCGAATGATAATCTTAGTTAATTCTTCCAAAGTGTAAAATTCTAACCGGTTTACCACACCAAATCGGTCTCTTAATGGCGCTGTCAGCATACCTGCCCTGGTAGTAGCGCCTACAAGGGTAAATTTCGGCAAATCCAGACGAATGGACCTTGCAGCAGCCCCTTTCCCGATTATAATATCAATAGCATAGTCTTCCATGGCAGGATAAAGCACTTCCTCCACCTGTCTGTTTAAACGATGTATTTCATCAATAAATAAAACATCCGAATCCGACAGATTATTTAATATCGCAGCCAAATCCCCTGCCTTTTCAATGGCGGGACCGGAAGTAATCTTTAAATTCGCACCCATTTCATTGGCAATAATCCCGGCTAAAGTAGTTTTTCCAAGTCCCGGCGGGCCGTATAGTAATACATGATCCAATGCTTCTCCACGATTCTTCGCCGCTTCGATAAATATTTTCAAATTATCTTTTGCCTTAGATTGTCCAACATAATCCGAAAGTAACTGAGGCCTTAACTTATTTTCAATTTTTATATCCTCTTCCATAAATTCTGTAGAAATCATTCTATCACTTTTCATCGTTTTTCCTCTTTATCATTTATCTTATCAGTTCATTGCAAAACCTATAATATTCCATTTCTTTCCTTGTATCGATTCTTTAAGTCTTTGACGGTTTTACAATAAGCTGATTTCTTTTACAATGCCTTTTTTAATGCTTCTTTAATTAAGGCATCTGCAGATAAACTCTCTTTATCCTTTACTGCATTTACCGCTCGGAATGCTTCTGTATTGGAATATCCCAAAGAAACCATTGCCATGATGGCATCATTTATACTGTCAGATCCCGTAGCAGAAACGTTTCCTTTTCCATCCATAACACTATTCTCCTCTTCTCCAAAAGAGAAAGAAATCTTATCCTTTAATTCAATTAAGATCCTTTGTGCCCCTTTTAATCCAATTCCCTGAGCTTTCGTCAGTGTCTTTGCATCCTGACTCATAACAGCAATCTTGAACTCATCCACTGTAAAGGAAGAAAGAATGGACAATGCCGCCTTCGGTCCGATTCCATTGATAGTAATCAGCAATTCAAACACATTCAGCTCCTCAAGAGTAGTAAAACCAAAAAGACTCAGTTCATCCTCCCTAACATACTGATGGGTAAATATTTTAATTTTTTCATGTAAATTCGGTAATTTTTGAATCACCGTCTGAGGGACCTTTATATAATAACCAACACCATATGCTTCTACGATGATCTGGTCGTTCATAACTCCTTCTAACATTCCATTAATATATGCAATCATGAAATCCTCCCAAAAAATAACATTACTTAATCCTGAATCATTACCAACATATCCTGTAAAACTTCACTTATATGGCTTATCAATATCTAGATTATATCATCGAAATGCCAAAAAGCCAACTACTTCTGGGGCATTACTATCTTTCTTAATACACTTTTTACATATTCATACTGACATTCCAATTTTTCTAATTCTTCCACAGAAAAATAAGTTTCTTTTTCTTTATACCCCTGTTTCAATTCATTTTCGAAAATAGGTTCATATTGTCTTAAGAAACTTCCCTCTTTTACAATGAAACAATTCTCAGCCCTACACTTTTCTTTATATTTAGATTCAACAAAAGCTGCAACACTTTTATGAATCACCATATTCTCACAAGGTAAAAAATAATAATCTTTGTAATTTTTATAATAATATCTTAAACTTCCTGTATAAAGAGGAACATTGATTTCTCCTTGTTTATCATAAAAGGAATAAAGTATACCAAACCGTTCTCCTTGAACCAATTTTGGAAAAGGATAAGAACATCTAATTTTAACATTCAAATACTGATTCGTAATACAAGATTCTAATATCTCAAACCCTTCATCAAAACAATTCTTTATGTTTTTTATTTCTGTAAGTTTCGTTAAATGTACAATATCAAAATAATTGTGTTTTCGTAATTCTTCCTCTTTCTCTTGTGTTGGAGACTCCAGATAACTTTTATATACCGGAATTAAAGTTTTTCCATTTTCCTTTTCTTCCCGTTCTATCCGAAAAAAACTTTCAACTGTGGGTAATTTTAAATCCTTCAGATTCAAAAAATGCCTCAAGGGCCTTATTTCCCGAAATAAATCTAACTGTTCCTTTTCTATCAGGGAACCTTTTATTTGATATAGTTTTGCCTTTTCTTCCAAAAAAGGCAAATCAAAACTCAGTCCATTATAATGAACCAGTTTTTTAAAGGGCAAAACAAAAGAAAAAAAGTCCTGTAACAATTCCTCTTCCGTTCCATCATCACTAAACCACTGCCAACACACAAATTCCTCACCCTTTATATATCCTGCACCAATGAGATATATTTGAGCTCTTTTTCTATGAAATCCGGTTGTTTCGATATCCAAAAACAAAGCATCCGTATATTTTCCAAAGATACACTCCGGAATCTCTATCCTATACTCAATTTTCTTCAAATGTACATCACCTGACTCTTTATATTTTTATTAAATAAAAAATCCTCTTACGACAAACAACCTTTCCATCATCTGCCATAAGAGGAACTCTTTCTATCGTCAAAATAACGCTTCAATTAGTTATAACTTCTCATAAAAAAACGGCTTAACACTTTTAAAATTTAATTCCTGTGCCTGAATAATCTGTTCTGTACTTCCTACAAACAAGATTCCGCCCTTTTTTAATGCCGCATTAAACTTCTTAAAAATCTCGTATTTTGCTTCTTCTGTGAAATAAATCAAAACATTACGGCATACAATCAAATCACAATCTTTTAGATATGTGTCCTTCAATAAATTATGCCTTGAAAATTCAACGCATTTCTTAATAGAGTCATCAATTTTAAACGCCTTATCATTTATCTTTTTGAAATACTTATCTCTAAATTCAGAAGGTAATCCAGCCAAGCTTTTATCAGAATAAATGCCCATTCTGGCTTTATCTAAAATCTGTGCATCAATGTCTGTCGCATAAATCTTTATCTTATTCAAAGGAAGATATCTGCTTAGCAACATCACCAAAGAATAAGGTTCATCTCCTGTAGAACAAGCAGCACTCCATATCTTCAGCTGACCTGTTTTCTTAATCAAATCCGGCAAAAACACAGTTTCTAAAACCTTCCACTGTTCAGGATTTCGATAAAATTCAGAAACGTTAATAGTTAAATAAGCCACAAAACTATCATATAATGCCTTATCCTTCTCTATCGCCTTTACAAATTCCTCATAACCCTTAAAACCATGTTTCGTAATCAATGCATCGATTCTTCGTTTCATCTGTCGTTCTTTATATGAACTAAGATCAATTGCCGTTAAACGAAATATCTGACTTTTAAATAACTCATAATCATATGCCAAAGCTAATACCTCATAATAAACTTTATTAATATTAGTGCCTGCATAAAGCAGGCACATACACATTTACTATTCTTCTGATGCTTCTGCAGAAGTTTCTTCTGGTTCATCAGCAATTAAAGCTTTCATGCTTAAGCTGATTTTCTTTTCTTCTGCCTTAAAATCTACAACCTTAGCTGTAATTTCCTGTCCAACTTTTAATTCATCCGATGGCTTTTCAATATGATTCTTAGAAATCTGAGATACATGTAATAATGCATCTACTCCGGATTCTAATTCAATGAATGCACCAAAATCAGTCATTCTTGCAACTTTACCAGTTACAACATTACCTACTGCATATTTTTCTGAAGCAGTAATCCATGGATTACTATCTTCAAACTTTAAGCTAAGTGCAATCTTTTCACCCTGAATGTCTTTAATTAAAGCCTTTACAGTATCTCCTACTTTATAAAGCTTCTTAGGATTTTCTACTCTGCCCCAAGACATTTCTGAAATGTGTAATAAACCATCCGCACCGCCTAAATCGATGAATACACCAAAATCAGTAACGTTCTTAACAGTACCTTCTACTGTCATACCAACAGAAATCTTAGCAAATAATTCTTTTTGCTTTTCTGCTTTCTGAGCAACCAATAACTGCTTTCTGTCACCAATCACTCTCTTTTTACGAGGGTTAAATTCAGTGATTACAAATTCAATTTCCTGTCCGGCGTATTTTTCAAGGTTCTTTTCATAAGTATCTGAAACAAGGCTCGCAGGAATAAATACGGATGCCTCTTCTACGATTACACTTAAACCACCATTTAATACCTGGTTCACTTTTGCTTTTAATACTTCTTTGTTTTCAAAAGCTTCTTCTAATCTCTTATTTCCTTTATCTGCAGCTAATCTCTTATATGTTAATAAAACCTGACCTTCGCCATCGTTTACCTTAAGAACCTTAGCTTCCATGGTATCCCCAACCTTAACTTCATTTCTTAAGTCAACATTTGGTGTGTTGGTATATTCACTTCTAGTAATAATACCATCAGCCTTAAAGCCAATATTTAAGATAATTTCATCTTCTTTTACATCGATGATAGTACCTTCCACAACCTCCCCATTTCTAATTGTTTTTAGACTTTCATCTAACATTTGTTCAAAGCTTAATTCTTCTGACATGCTATTATGAACCTCCTTAATAATATAATTTGGGGTTGAAGCCCCTGCCGTAATACCTACGCTACTAACGGATTCAAAAGATGTCAAATCCAGGTCAACAAGTGTCTGTATATAGTAAGTATTCGCACATTCTTTTCCACTAATTTCAAATAGCTTTTGCGTGTTTGAACTGTTTTTCCCACCAATCACAATCATGGCATCCACACGGGAAGCCAAACTTTTAGCCTCTTCCTGACGCTCCTTCGTAGCATTGCAAATGGTATTAAAAACACTTATATCATACCCCTTTTTTGAAATAATTTCAACAAGAAGTTTAAATTTATTGTAATTAAACGTCGTTTGTGACACAATGCACAATTTTTTATCTATATTTTTAGCAAAATTTACCGCTTGCTCTTCGTTCTCAATCACAAAAAAGTCACCTGTACACCAGCTGCAAATTCCTTCTACTTCAGGATGTGTCGGATTCCCTATAATTACTATAGTATTTCCTTTTTCACTTTCTTCTAGTACAATTTTATGAATTTTTTTAACAAAAGGACAGGTAGCGTCTACCAGCTTCAATCCTTGCTTTTCAATCATTTCACAAACATCTTTTGTAACTCCGTGGGCTCGAATCACAATAGAACCATGTTCTATCTCTTTGAGTTCATTTTTCTCTCTTATTACACGAACACCTTTATTTTCCAAATTCTGAACCACCTGTTCATTATGAATGATAGGACCGTAAGTATACACCACTTCATCTTTTTCTATTGTATCATATACAGTGTCCACTGCTCTTTTTACGCCAAAGCAAAACCCTGCAGTTTTAGCCACTTCAACTTTTAACATCCTTCTATTCCCTTTCTTTTACCAGACGAATGATGGCATTTACCACTTCTTCAATGTTCATATCTGAAGTATCTAGAAAAACCGCATCCTCTGCCTGCTTTAACGGAGCAATTTCACGATTCATGTCACGGTAATCTCTTTCCTTAATGGAAGCTTCTAATTCCTTTAAGTTACATTCCATGCCCTTTTCTATCATTTCATCATAACGTCTTTTTGCCCTTACTTTAGTGGAAGCGGTCAAATAAATTTTTAATTCGGCATTTGGTAACACACAGGTTCCAATATCCCGTCCATCCATTAAAACATTATTTTCCTTTGCCAGATTTCGTTGCAATGATAACAACGCCTCCCTAACTTCCGGAATAGTAGAAATAGACGATGTCATCTGACTCACTTCTTCGTTTCGAATCAAGGATGAGACATCTTCTTTATTCAAATATACATGTTGCTCTCCCTCCACGTATGCGAGGGTTACATGAATTTCAGGAAGCAGTTCGATAATTTTGTTCTTTTCTTCTGCTTTTACTCCCTTTCGAATCAAATACAATGCCATACTTCGATACATGGCCCCTGTATCCACATAAATAAAATCTAATTCTTTCGCTACCTTCTTTGCGATAGTGCTTTTTCCGGCTCCTGCCGGTCCATCAATTGCAATATTAAACATATCAAATCCTTCTTTCTTAATTTATAAATATTCGCAAACAAACCACATCAACTGTTTTTTCCCGCAGCATAACCTGTAGACCAGGCAATCTGCAGATTATATCCTCCTGTAACTGCATCTAAATCCAAAACCTCGCCTGCAAAAAACAAACCCTTCATCTTCTTGGATTCCATGGTTGCAGGATTTACTTCCTTTACATCCACGCCACCCTTCGTAATAATTGCCTCGTTGTATCCACGCAAGCCTTCTATTGTAGAAGAAAAACTCTTGATGCAATCTGCTAAATGTTCTCTTTCTTCCTTTGTAATTTCATTTACACGTTTCTCTTCCGGTATCCCTGAGTATTTTACCATAACCGGAATCAATTTTGAAGGGAATAAATCCCCTAACGCATTCATAAATTTTTTATTACTATATCGTTTAAAATCACGCACCAGCCGGTTAGATAGCTGTTCCTTCGTCAGTGCCGGTTTTAAATCGATAGATAATACTAATGATTCTTCTCCCATCCACTTTTGGATATAAGAGCTGGCACTTAAAATAGTAGGTCCACTCACTCCAAAATGGGTAAATAATAATTCACCAAACTCTTTATATACTACTTTTTTCCCTTTTTTAATAGAGATTTCAATATTACGCAAAGAAAGCCCCTGTAACTCTTTTATAAAATCTTCTTTTATATTAAAAGGAACCAAGGCCGGAGTAAGCCTGGTCACTTTATGAGAGACAGCTTTTGCAAACCGGTATCCGTCTCCGGTGGAACCGGTAGAAGGATAAGATAAGCCACCTGTTGCTACAATCACAGAATCCGCCGGAACCTGTTTTCCATCCGCTAGTTCGATTCCTTCTATGGCATCCTCACGAAAACATATTTTTTTCACCTCAGAATTCAGGTGTATGTTCACCTTCTGCTTTTTCAAAGCCCGATAAAGTCCGTCTATGACATCTGAAGAATGGTCTGAAACCGGAAAAACACGATTTCCACGTTCTATTTTTGTCTTTACACCATGTCCTTCCAATAAATCTATCATATCAAAATTCCGAAACCCGTAATAAGAACTATACAAAAAACGAGGATTTGTCACAACATTCTCAAAGAACTCCTCTTCTGTACAAGCATTCGTAATATTACATCTTCCTTTTCCTGTAATATAAATCTTCTTTCCTAACTTTTCATTTTTTTCATATAAATCCACCTGTTTACCGGATATAGCAGCGGAATATGCTGCTATCATTCCCGCAGCTCCCCCGCCTATTACCACAATTTTTCTCATATCCTTTCGTACTCCTTCCATCTTACCATTACTCCATTACTGTTAGGCAATTGTAAAACTCCAAAAACTTATATTAAGTCATCCAAAAAACAAATACCTTTCCTAATAGAAAATCGAACAAAAAGAGGTCTGCCTGAACAAACCTCTTATATCATGCTGTTGGGGTCAAAAAGTATTTTGACCCCATGATACCTACGAATTACTCCGCACTTTGTGCTCCCGCAATTCTAAACCATTTTTTATTTACGAATTCCTTTCGCAATCAATATCTCATGAAATGCATCGCTACTTACCGGTTTTGAGAAATAATATCCTTGAATTACGTCACAATAAATACTCTTTAAGAATTCATACTGATCTTCATTTTCAACACCTTCAGCTACAATCTTCATATCCAGGGACTGTCCTAGATGAACAATCGTAGTAACAATCTGATTTCCTCTTTCATCACCAATATCATCCACAAAACTTTTATCAATCTTAATAACATCTGCCGGAATATTCTTTAACATATTCAAAGAAGAATATCCGGTTCCGAAATCATCAATCAATACGTTAATTCCTAATTCATGAAGATCACGAATGGTATTCAGCAATATATTAGAATCCGAAACAAAGGTAGTTTCCGTCAATTCCAATTCCACCAGCGAACTCGGTATTTGGGCATTCTCAATAATATCAGAATAAGTCTGAAGAAAATTGTTATTATATAGCTGTAACTGTGATAAATTTACAGATACAGGAACTACTCTTAGTCCTTCCTTCTTCCATCTGGCAATATCAAGACAAACTGTCTCAAATACATACTGATCTAATGTTGTGATAAAACCATTCTTTTCAAACAACGGTATAAATTCATTTGGATATATCATACCATCTTCCGCACACCAGCGAACCAAGGCTTCTGCTCCTACCAGTTCTTTGGAAGCCGCAGAAAATTTCGGTTGATAAAACACCACAAACTCATGATCCCGAATGGCTTGTTCCATTCTATTTTCAATTTCTTTCTCACGAAGCAGTTTCTTTCTTAAATTATCATTATAAATGGCATACAGTTTTCCGTGCTGTCCTTTTATGGTTCCTTTTGTAATGGCCGCATGGTCAATTACCTTATTAATATCAAATTCTCCACCAGGCTTCACTTCACAAATTCCCACAGATAACTCAATTTCATAATTTCCGTTCTTCTTTAAATTTTTAACTTCTATATCTATCTTCTCAATCCGATCTGTTACTTCACTTATTTCATCATACTTTAAAAACAACATAAATTCATCTGCACGTTTATGTGAAAATGCTTCCCCCGGCTGAATCTGACGTTTGATCATTCCCCAAATATGCTTAATGATATAGTTTCCTTCTGAATATCCGAAAATATCGTTAATTAATTTAAACTTATCAATATCCATGGTAATCATGGCATATTTCTTAGATTTATTCTGGGAAACAATCTCCTGCACATCAACCTTGAACTTATCATAGGTAGCTCCTCCGGTTAGTGGATCAACATATGCGATTTCTTCTATCTTTTTACGGCTCTTATAGAAAATATAAGTAATCGCTGACAACAAACCGGCAAATAATATAACAACTCCTAACAGTACCAATGAGGTTACTCTTATGGTGTGATAGAGTTTATTATTCAACACACTTTTCGGAACCACTGTAAGCAGATACCATTCATTATATCCTACCATCCGGTAATACATGTACTTATCTACCTTATTATGAAAAACAACATAACCGTCTACTTCGTTTCCTTTTAGTTCCTTCATCAAAGTCTGAACACACTCTTCATTTTTCTCGGAAACATTTATCATAGCTCCAAAAATATTATCATAATTCTGGAAACTGTTCGGATTATTAGAAGAAATAATTGATTCTCCGTTATTTTTCACCACGTAAGAATATCCTTCTCCATCAAAAGAAGTAATCTCTACAATATCCCGGTATACTTCCACATCGTATGTTACAAACAAGGCACCCACAATCTTTCCTTCAACAGCAATCGGTGCCGTATACATAATAACATCCTTACCATCATAATCTGTTAAGGCATCTGAAATATATGAACGATTCTGCATTGCAAAGCGAAAATTTTTAAGACTCCAGGCTACATAGGCCTCCCCATTCGTGGTATAAGCCGTTCCATCATTCCTGATGATACCAATGTTCTTATAATTTACATCCTTAGCAACCATAGAGTCATCTTTAAAATCCAAATCATCCAACGCTTCTAAAATCAAATCCGTATCTTCTAAATTCATCTTAGAAATCAACTGCGCCATACTGTCCACGTACCGTACCCTGGATTCCATTTCACGGGTCAAGGTGGCAACAGACTGATACGAAACTTCACTTAAAGTAAGCTCCAATTCACTTTTATAACTTTCATAAAGCATTTTTACATAAAAAGCTGCCCCAACACACATAAGAAGGGTAAAAAACAATACAATACGTATACTTCGCTTTATATATTTTTTATGTTTCATTTTCACACCTCCTATT
>JAFPAZ010000263.1 GCA_017390645.1 Lachnospiraceae bacterium | reverse complement strand
TATGAAAAATCCCTATGTAGGTTTAAATTGGTATCAGTGGAGAATCGGCGGTTTTGGAATACCTACCGGAGCAATGTTGCTTCGTTCCTTGTTAAAAAATTAAAATATGAATAATTAAAATCATCGTTATAATGAACAAAAATCATCGTGACGATGATTTTTTGTTAAATGAGGATATTTCATAATTCAAATCCCCTATAATGTGGATAACTTTCCTTTTTTTACTCCTAAAAAAGTGTAAAGTATCCCCATTATGTAAAAAATTGCTTTTTTTAGTTTTGATTTATGAATTATGATACCTCCTACAAAGTTTTTGTTGAGCCTACGCTGCTTTAGTTTTATCCTTGCTGGTTGCATCCGATAATCTCGATGCCAAAAGGGCAATACAGGACAAATCCATGAAAACTTTCACCCTTGCCATTTTCGTAACTCGGATATTATCAAGGTTGTAATTGTCCTTTAAATCACCAAATGCTCTTTCTACACTGGTTCGTTGATTATAAAGCTTTTCAAATGCTGGTGTTCCACGAAACGGAGCTGTTATAAATCTTGGGTCGTCCTTGATTTTAACTTTACCAACATATCCTGTATCGGATAAACAGCACCATGCTGAACCCATTGGACAATTACATTTTCCGCAGGCATGTGGACATAACAGGCGAATGGTACCGTTATCGTTTCCACCATAAATATAGGGATAGTTCATGGCACATACAAGCTGTCCTTCCATATTCATTCCTTCCGGTGGTATTTTTGTATTTCTCCAGTTAATAGGAATGATTGCCTGACCATGAAATTTTGTATGGATATTGGCATACAGTTCTGGTTTGTCGTAACCGGCATCCATCATGTAATACTTGGGATGGATTTCTTCATCATAATCGTCCATCATCTTTTGGATAAGAGTTTCAGCTATATCCATATCTGCGATATTGGCAGGGGTAATGACATAAGAGATGGGTATACCGCTGTATGTATCGACAAGAGCATGCATTTTCCAGCCGAACCATTTAATAAAGTTTCCATTGGTATCAAGCTTACCGCCCCAGTTAGGAAATTCCGGATTATTTTCAGGTATTCTTGATTTTGGAACGGCATGCTCATAAGCTGTAAGCTTGCTTGAGTCAATGGCAACATTAGAACCATCTACAAGCCCCAGTTTTCTGGCATGTAAAAGCATCCTGCGAAATGTTTTTTCCAGAATATCAGTTCCTGCCAGAAGATTGATAAAACGATTTAGGGTTGCTTCGCTTGGGGTACGATCAAGGTAGTCAAAACCAAGACTTCTTTTGAATACCGGGTCAGACTGCAGCCGATGAACCAAAGCTTTTATAGTAACAATCTGCTCTATCTGCATTGCAATCAATACAGAGAGCAGACACTTCCATGAATATCCTTTTGGACCCCTCTTATGCGGATTATACCGAAAGTATTGTTCAAGAAGCGAAAAATCAATGAAGCTTAAAAGAGCTTCCAATTTGGAGAGAGGTTTCCACTCATAAAATTGGTCTAAAGTAATAAGTGATTGTTGACGATACATATTT
>JAFPAZ010000262.1 GCA_017390645.1 Lachnospiraceae bacterium | reverse complement strand
TAAAAAAGTGCCTTTGGCACATCAACCCCCTACCCCCATTCATGGGGGAAATTAATGCTTTCTTTTTCTACTGTTTTCATGCATAATAATCTTATGAGCATACTACAAGATATTTTTAAAGACCATTATGAAGAAATGATTTACATATTACGTCCACGTCCATCCGTTGTTGAAAACGTGGATAAAATGATTCACTGCGGTGACCCTTCTTTCGGTGGTGCAATGTACGGCTGTCCTGACTGTGGCAAATTAAAATTTGTTCCTTTCCGCTGTCACAGCCGTTTCTGTACTACCTGCGGAAACCTTTATGCCATGCACAGAACTACTTCTATGTCCTTTAAGCTGGTTAATGTCACTCACAGACACTGTGTTTTTACCATTGATTCACAACTTAGAGAATTTTTTCTTAAAGACCGTTCTCTTCTTAACTGCCTTTTTGATGCAGTAAGAAGTGTTGTTTCCCATATGTTTTTTAAGCAGAATAAATCCATGAACTTTACTCCCGGCTTTATTATGGTTTTACATACCTTTGGCAGGGATTTAAAATGGAATCCACATATACACTGTCTGATTTCCGAAGGCGGATACAGTGATAATGGTTTTTGGCGTAACATGAATCACTTCAATTATACCTACCTTCGCAACGCCTTCCGTACTGCATTATTAAATGAACTGGAATCCAAACTGGGTCCTTCCTTTAAAAAAGTCAAATCTCTCTGTTACAAGGAACATAAGGAAGGTTTCTATGTTTATGCCAAACCTAATAAATGTGATCCCAACACCGTTGTCAAATATATCGGGCGCTATCTTGGCCGCCCGGTAATTGCCACCTCCCGCATTGACAACTACGACGGCGACTATGTTACTTTTCACTATAATCGCCATGAAGATAATAAATATGTTGAAGAAACTCTTCCTGTTATGGATTTTATTCAGCGTCTTATTCAACACATACCAGAAAAACACTTTAAAATGATACGCTATGGTGGTCTTTATGCACGTCATCGTGAGATTGATAAGAAACTTCACCGGGCTGTTTCCCGTGAAAAGCACCAAATTTACAGAAGTTTTAACCAATGGCGTACTTCCATTCTTTCTTCTTTCGGCTACGACCCGTTAAAATGTGAATGTGGTGCAACCATGCTCTTTTTAGAACTTTATTTTAAACATAAGCGAATTTCTCTGGAAGAAATGTACGAGAATGTAATGTCCCGTTCCCGTGGAAAGCGTTCTTCTGCATGACTTCCATTCATTACTATACTGTGTTATACTCCTTTCAAAGGAGGATACAAACATGAACCCAACAACAGAAACAGAGAAACTTCGCAAAAAATATATGGATAATCCACCTGAAGGCATGACTTCTGAGGACATTCGCAACATGAGTGAAGACGACCTTCTCGACATGGATTATTTTCTAAATGAAGATGACTTATTTGATGACGAGGCTGGTGTAGAAGGTTTTTATATCTTCTAGGCGTTGTCTTATAGGTTTGCTTTCGCAAGAGTTTATCTAACATATGTTCGATAGACTCTTGTTATTTTTTTGTCTCCTAAAAATCGAACTTTCCTATAAAGTAAAAAAAGAGAAACCGGGAATTTCTCGGTTTCTCTTCTTTCGTTTTTATTTCTTATGGCACCTTGCGGTAGACTTTAAGAATTTATTTTGCTGGTAACTTAACAGTTACTTTCTTTAATTTCCAGATTTCTTTTGCATATTCTGCGATAGTTCTATCTGCAGTAAACTTACCTACATTTACAGTCTGAGTCATAGCCATCTTAGCCCATGCTTCTTGATCCTTGTATGCTTCGTTTACTCTCTTATGAGCTTCTGCATATGCATCGAAGTCTTTTAAGATGAAGTATTGATCCTTGTTTAATAAAGAATCAAATAATTCTCTGAATAATTCAGTATCCTTAGAGTAAGTTCCATCTACTAACTGAGTAAGAACTCTTCTTACTGCCTGGTTTGTATT
>JAFPAZ010000261.1 GCA_017390645.1 Lachnospiraceae bacterium | reverse complement strand
GAAATGACACAACTTAATGAATTTTCATCGTTGTAAGTTAAAATGGAAGTATTCTCACTATGAACTCTATCTATCATTCCGGCTACTTTTTCTGCATCCCCATTCCACGTTGCCAAAAGCAATTGTTCTGAATTCTTTAATAATGTTATAACCTCGCTCCAACCGGAACCTTCCACTGCATTTTTAAACTCTTCCCATATTTCTGCGTTAGGAATATATACACTGGCTGTTTCACTGTCATATGCCAGATATCCAAGATGGATTAACAATGTTAATATATCATCTTTATTTCGAAATGTAGTCATATCATTTTGAAACGTTCTTGTGTTTACCCTGCACCTGTTTCCTGCAAGCATTTGTATGATTGATTCCTTCAAACCATCATAATCTGTGTCAATATATTCCCTCAAAGCCTCATAGGTTTCTGTCTGTGTCCAATAATTTGTAAATTCTTCTGATAACAATGCATCCACCACTGACTTGGGATTATATATGTGAGATGCCTTAGGAAAACTATATCCATCATACCAGCTTTTCATCGTTTCAAAATCCATCTGATATCGGGAACATAGCACTTTTACTTCATCCTCTGTAAAACCAATATATTCCGCAAAGATTTTGGGCGAAGTCATGGAATATTCCCCAAACATATTCAAGGCAGAATGGGTTCCATATTTTTTTATTGGAAGGATACCTGTCATATAAGCAAGGGAAACATAAACTTTATCCTTTAGTAAATCTCTTAAAAAGTCCAGGTACTTCGTCTGCTCTTCGCTGCTTATCTGCTTATTTCTAAAAACACAATCCCATTCATCAATAATAAAGATAAAGCCTTCATTCAAATTACTGTACAGTTTTTCAAGTGCTGCACTTAGTATGACTTCGTTTTCCGGAATCAGCCCCTCGTACTTCTCCCTAAGCTCTATTAATATTTCCCTTTGAATATATCTCAGCATTTCCTCTATGGTATCTGCACGACTAAATGCATTTTGAACATTTAAAAATATCACATTATATTGATTCAAATGTTTCCGATACGTTGTATTCTCTGCAATTTTATATTTGTCAAATATCTCCGAAGAGTCATAACCCTTCCCATAATAAGCAGCCAGCATATTAGCAGTCATTGATTTTCCAAATCTTCTTGGTCTGCTGATGCAAATAAATCTTTGCATTGTATCAATTGACTCATTTGTATATTGAATCAATGCAGTTTTATCTACATAAATTTTTGAATTAATTGCCTGTTTAAAACCATTATTTCCAGGATTCAAATATACGCCCATGCTTTTCCTCCTCATTTATTCATCCAACATCACTGTATATAGTTAAGTATAACACATTATCATTCCGAAATACAATGAATGCTTTAGAACATAAAAATTTTTTTCCCAAAAATAATCATTTATGTTAAAGATTTAGAACAAATTACAAAAGTGGCCGCAATCCTTTTTATTGCGACCACTCATCAAACTCTTTTAAGTTCTTTAAAAAGTATACCTATACTATAACCATTTTCAGCAAGGAAAATATTGAAATACATCAATTCCATTTAAATTGGGGATTGACCCCTCTATGCTTCTTTTTTCATTCCTCCCAGACTAGAAAGCATGGTAAGTAACATCAATCCAACCCCAGCCAAAACAATACTTCCTACCGGTACTGTAAATTTCAGTTTTGTCTCTGACAGTACCATAAGGCTATATATTCCATATCCGAACCCAAGTCCAAGAGCTGTTCCTAAAATAAGGGCTATCATAACAGACAACATACCTTCCAGTAATATCATCTTTCGGTACTGTCTTAAACTCATTCCAACGGTACGCATGATTTTTCTTTCATTTTCCCGGAGAATATGATTGGATTCCATGCTGTTAAATAAATTCGCAGAACAAACCAGTGCCACTAAAATGAGAAGCGCATTCGCAACCAATTGTATCATTTTTCCTGTTTCCACTTCCGCTCTCATATCTTCCATTGAATCATAAAACAGCATTCCATATTTTAATGCTAATTCATGTACCTTGGAGGTATCGCAATCCTCGTCCATTTTTAAATGAATTTCTCCATATTCGTCAAAACACATATCCTGTTCTTCGCACAATGCCTGAAATCCTTCTTTAGACACTACAATGGTAGGAGACGAACTATATGCATACTCAAAAGGTTGTTCCTTTAAAACAGCCTTCACTTCAAACTCGCTAATAGGTTTTTCCACTGACTCGTCCTCTTCTAAAGCAAATTCATGAAGTTCAATCTTATCACCAATGGATACATCCGAAATTTCTATTCTCTCTCCTGTCATATTATCGCATTCCCAATTAATAACATAACATTCTCCCGGCTTCAGGCCTCCTACACTGCCTTTTTCCACACTATTTTTTTCAATAGGATATTTTTCCTCATCTAAAGCTACAACTGTTATTACTCGTATCCCTCTTCCAGTATCTTTCCTTTTTAAACTTTCATTATCTATCATAAAGCCATATTCATAACAAAAGACAACATCACTCACTCCTTTTATGCTTTCCAATTCCTTTTCTATGGAATCCTCCAAATCCATTTCCCGAGGATGAACATAAAGAACCGTATTATAACCAGGACTTGCTATCATCGTTTCTTCCACAAGCTGCACAACGTTGCTAGATGCTGCATTGATTCCAATAAAAAACGTAACCCCAACCACACAGCTTGCTGTGGTGGTAATAAATTTCTTATGATTTCTGCTTAAATTCTTGTAAGCATACGCACCTTCCACTCCAAATATTTTTTCTATGAGCCAGCCCATTTTCCTTCCGGCACGAAACCGTTCTTTTTTAACATCCTTTTGGTTTCGTAGTGCATTTAAAGGATTTAATGCATTGATTTGACGAGTTGGTTCTAATAAGGCAACTAGCACAATAGCCAAAATAATCAGGCAAGTTGCTATCATCAGGAGTGGACGATGTACCAATTGAAATTCCTCTAAAAAGGAAAGATATCGTTTTCCTATTCCGATGCCAAGATACAAAAACAAATAAGAAAACAGGATTCCAATTACTTCCCCTGCTACCCCAAGTATAAGAGCCTCATAAAAAGCAATTTTCCTAATCTGTCTCTTAGAAGCTCCGATACAACGAAGCATCCCATAATCTCTGGTTCGTTCTACGATAGAAATCACAAAAGAATTTCGGATTACAATCGCCGCAAAGCCTCCTATAAAAGCAGCGAAAATCAAAACCAGGCAATAGACCAGGTACGCGTCTTCACTCTGGGACTTTTCAAATAACGGGTTCACTTCTACTTCCGCACCATAGGTATCTCCAAGACTTCTCGCCCAATCTTCTTTCTCCTCAAACCCTTCCAGGGATTCCAAATCTTCAATTCCTTCTTCTTCCGAAGTAATATAAACCCGGTAAGTATTTTCACTATTTCTTGGGTCATCCTTTACTAAAACAACTCTTTCTTCCCATCCACCCAGCCAGGAATAATCAGGACACCGATAGTAACCGGCCAAAGTATAGGTTTTGGTAAAAACCTCTTCTTCCTCTTCCATATTCTGCTGATCATTCTCTATTCCAAGTTCCCTGGCAGTTAACTGCACCGTAATACTATCACCGATTTCAAAATCTTCCCCCAGATAATATTTCCACTCCTCATTTAACATGATTTCTCCAGGCTGCTCCGGAGTTTTTCCTTCCGTTATCTCATAATAAAAAGGGAATTTAGAAAAATCCTCAAAATAATAAAATTCAAAGTAGCCTTTAATAGCGTCTGTTCCTATTTTACCATCAAAATATATACTGTTTTCCAAAGCACAGACTACGGCTCCGTCCATTTCTAACTCTGCTATCTGCTCTATGTTCATGCCCTCTAAGTATGCAATATGATTGCCGACTCGCTTTAAATCTGTGTTCTTGCTTGTATAAAAAGCACCCATAATCAGATTTTCACTCAAAAAAATGATAAATACCGCTAAAGAAATGGCAAATAAGGTAGCAAGACTACGGCTTTTTTTCTTACACAAATACTTCCATGCCAGTTTTCTCTCATTAATCATGTACTCTCACCTCATCCTGAATAATCTTTCCATCTTCAATCCGGATGATGCGGTCTGCCATGTTTGCAATTTCTATGTCATGGGTAATTAATACCAATGTCTGTGAAAACTTTTCAAGGGATTTTTTTAATAATCCCAATACTTCATATCCGTTTTTCTTATCCAGATTTCCTGTAGGCTCATCTGCAAAAATAATAGATGGGCGGTTGGCTAAGGCCCGTCCAATGGCAACTCTTTGCTGCTGTCCTCCGGATAACTGGTTCGGCAGGTGAGTTCTTCGGTCTTCCAATCCCAAGGTCTTTATGATTTCATTGATGTATGCCTCCTCCGGCTTTTTCCCATCCAGAGACAATGGCATCTTAATATTCTCTTCTACAGTTAGAATCGGAAGCAGATTATATTCCTGAAAAATAAATCCCACTTTCCTTCTTCGAAGAATAGACCTTTTTTCATCTTTTAGAGAATACACATCTTCTCCATCAATCAACACCCTTCCCTTGGTTGGCGCATCCACACCGCCCAATATATGTAACAATGTAGATTTTCCTGAGCCGGAAGCACCTACGATAGCCACAAATTCTCCTTTATGAACGGTTAAATTAATGTCATTTACCGCCACTACCTTAGTTTCATTTTCACCATAAACTTTTAATAAATGTTCTGCTTTTAATATTTCCATGATTCTATTCCTACCTTTCTTTAATTCCAATCTTCTTTTTTTATTCCACTTATGCTGGAAAGTACAGTAAGCAGGGTCAATCCCACACCGGCAAAGACAATACTGAAAATTGGAACCATAAATTTCAATTTTTTAGCTTGTAACCTCCAAAAAGGATATAAAATGCGGAATATTCCATATCCGAATATGATTCCTAATGCAGTTCCTATTATCAATGCTATCAGAACGGACAACATTCCTTCTAATAGAATCATTTTTACATACTGTTTGTGGCTCATACCCACTGCACGCAAAATTTGTCGTTCCTTTTCACGAAGAATCAGGTTAGACTCCATACTATTAGATAAATTAGCAAAACTGATAAGAGCTATTAAAATCAAAATGATATTCACTGTCAGCTGAATCCTTTTTACTTTTGTTACTAAAGTTCTTTCATCATACTGATAGTCATCAAATAACATTCCATTGTCTTCCACCAGCTCCTGCACCTTATTTACATCACAGCTTCCATCTATTTTGAAATAAATTTCCCCTGTTTCCTTATACTTTATTCCCTGCTCCTGACACAATGCCTGAAAACCTTCTTCAGACATCAGCATAATCACCTCATAATCCAGGATTGCCTGAACCGGATGCTCCTTTAAAACAGCCACAATATCCAATTCGCTGACAATTCCTTCTTCTGTTTCCTTCCCATACCTCTCTTTTGCAACTTCTATTTTACCCCCGGGAACAATATCATAATGTTCCAAAATCTCCATGCCATCTTCATCTTTACAGCCATTTATTATGTAGCATTCCCCTACATCCAGTTTTTTAAGTTCCCCTTCCAGCACACTGTCTTTCGGGATAAAATCCCCAGTCTCATTCGTAGCAACAATATAAACATCTACATATACTCCACTACCATCCTCTTTTACTATTATTTTTCCGTCACCAATACGGTAACAATACGCATGGGAAACAACTACATTGCTAACACCCCTTATGTTTTTTAAGTTTTCTTCCACTGAATCTATGGAATCCGAACCATATTCCTGAAAAAGGATTCTTGCATTATAATCCGGATATTCTATCTCACTCGCCTTATATATCTGCTCTGTATAGATAAAAGTACCATTTACTCCTACAAATACCGCAATACTGATGATACTGTTTGCTGTCATGGTAATAAACTTCTTCCGGTTACGTATTAAATTCTTGTAGGCATATTCTCCTTCCACACCAAAAATTTTTCCCACCAAACCACCATTTTTTCTGCCTGTGCGAATTCGTTCCTTTTTCACATCTTTTTGATTCCGCAATGCATCCAATGGCCTTAATTGATTGATTTGACGTGCCGGTTCCAGTAATCCAAATAATGTAACTGCAAAGGTAATCAAACAGGTTCCAATCACCAATACAGGCTGTTGAACCAACCGAAAGTCCTCAGAAAGATAAAAATACTCTTTCGCTATATTGATTCCCCCATATAAAAACAGATAGGAAATAATAAGACCGATGACCTCTCCTGTAACCCATAGCATAATGGCTTCGTAAAAAGCGACATTTCGAATCTGCCTTTTGGAAGCTCCCACGCAACGTAGCATCCCATAATCCCTGGTCCGCTCTACTACAGAAATCACGAATGCATTCCGGATTACTATGGCTGCAAAGCCCCCAATAATGATTCCTGCAATTATCATTAATAAATAAATTAAGGCACCTTCAATACCATCAGCATTTTGATAAATCAAATTTACCTTTGTCTTATTTCCAATATCGAATCCAATATTTACAGCCCAGTCTTCTTTTCCCTCATAACCTTCTTCCGTAGAGTCAAAATACGCCCGGTAAAGGGAATCCGAATTTCTTTCTTCATCTTTTACTAAAACTACACTGTTCGCCAGCCAGCAATCCTCTGATGCGTCATAATACCCTGCCAGAGTGTAGGTTTTTGTAATTTTATCCCAACCAAGCTTCTGAGTTGTTTCATCCAATTCATTCTCTCTTACCGATAAAGTAATCGTATCACCAATGTTACAATTTTCTCCCAGATAATATTTCCACTGCTCATGCAGCATAAT
>JAFPAZ010000260.1 GCA_017390645.1 Lachnospiraceae bacterium | reverse complement strand
ACAAGAAAACAATTAGAAACTTTATTATTCCCAAGAGAAATTTTTGAATCCATGGCGGATGCAAGCTGGGGCATTGATGAAAGGACAGGTAAAAAAATGGACGAAACTTTAGTATTTATCAAACAAATGGCAGCATTATATAATAAGAACTCTTATCAGGGTCAGGAAAAGGTGTTAGAAATGGACTTTACTGATGTAGATAAGAAGTATCAGATTCTTTTAAAAGAAGATGGTTCAGAGGTTCTGACAGAGAATTTTAAAGATGCTACGACTAAAATCATCACTCCATACACCGTTTGGGCAGATATTGCCTCAGGAAAACTGAATGGGGCAGAAGCTTTGATGAAGCAGATGTATCGTGTGGAAGGTGATTATGATATTATCATGCGTTGGAATGATTATTTTGGAGGAAATTAAATTTCCACTAGACAAAACGTTTGTTCTTGTGATACAATTGCACAGTCAGGATATAAAAAGTTTTATTGCGAAAGAAAATGAAAGGGGAATGATGAACATGTTTAATACATTATTACATTATGGTGGGAAAATTGAATGTTGATGGATGGATAAGCATTTGTAGTCATTTTCAAAAATAATATACTATGGTAATTTTTGGCGTATGATTAGAAATACTCATACGCTATTTTTTTATCTAAAAATGAGTACAATGCTTTGATTCATCAATTGGTAATTGCGAAACGATCAAAAACATCACTTTCACACAGAGTATGATAGTTTCGCAATTACCCATGGATTTATAAGAAAGAAAGGATCGGAATTATGATTTACGTAGAGAATGTGACAAAAGAATTTAAAAAGACAGTAAAAAATCCAGGTCTTGCAGGAAGCGTGAAGTCCTTATTTCATAGGGAATATGAAACCGTAAAGGCTGTGGATGATATTTCCTTTGAAGTACCGAAAGGAGAAATTTTGGGATTTATCGGTGCAAACGGTGCCGGAAAATCTACAACCATTAAGATGCTTACCGGTATCCTGACACCTACAGAAGGAAAAGTTGAAATTAATGGACAGATTCCATTTAAGAATCGTAAAAAATATGTAAAGGAAATCGGGGTTGTTTTCGGGCAGAGAACCCAGCTATGGTGGGATCTTCCATTATTAGAGACTTTTTCGGTTTTAAAACAGATTTATCAGGTAGATGAGGAACGGTTTAAAACCAGAATGGCGTTTTTAAATGAGGTGTTAGAGCTAGATGATTTCATTAAAAGTCCCGTAAGAACCTTATCTTTAGGACAGAGAATGAGAGCAGATTTGGCCGCCAGTCTGATACATAATCCCAAAGTATTGTTTTTGGATGAACCTACCATTGGTCTTGATGTTGCAGTAAAGAATAACATTCGAAAGGCCATTACCCAGATTAATGAGCAGGAAAAGACTACCATTATTCTTACCACTCATGATTTAAATGACATAGAAACTCTATGTAAAAGAATTGTTATGATAGATAAGGGAAAAATCATGTATGATGGTGCGTTATCTGAGATGAAACAGCAATATGGTAAATATCGTGAAGTTAATATGTCGCTGTTCCAAAATGAGGATTATGAACAGCTGCATTTTGAAGAAGATTTAAAACTTGGGGGAGATGATTTGAAGGTGGTTCGGAACAAAGAAAAGATTACCGTGACCTTCCATTCCGATAAAATCTCGGTTTCAGACCTATTAAGTTATATTTTGAATAAAACCCAGGTGAAAGATATTTCTGTAAATGATGTAAATATTGAAGAAATTGTCTGCCGTATGTATGGAAATGGGGTGTCAGCTTCATGAGTAATATAAAAACAAGAGGTATGGGGTTTATCAATACCTATAAAGCCTTTACTAAGGCAGGAGTGCAAAGCTCCATGGCATATAGGGCCAGCTTTTTATGTTTTGTTTTGGGAGAATCTTTATATTGTTTCGTAATGTATTTTATTTGGAAAGCAGTCTTTGCATCATCCGGAAATAGCACATTTATGGGATTTTCCATGACAGATATGACGGTGTATGTATTTTTGTCCAATCTGGTAGGATTCCTTACCAGCACGGATTCTACGGAAAACCTGGCGGATGAAATTCACGATGGAAGTATTATTATGAGAATGATTAAGCCGGTAAATGTGGATTTCAGCCTTCTGGCGTTTGAACTGGGAAATAAGGTAATGATGATCACCTGTGTTTTCATTCCGGTTATGATTGGAGTAGAGGTGTACCGGTGGGCTGTTTTGGGATACTGCGCTTTTAATATTGTGAACTTTTTATTATTTGTAGTCAGTACAGTGTTAAGTTATTTGTTAGCTTTCTATCTGAACTTGATTTTTGGATATTTAGCATTCTTTTTAATGAATATATGGGGATTTTCCATCTTAAAGGGTTCTTTGATTAAGTTCTTTTCAGGATCTTTGATTCCATTGGCATTTTTCCCGGGCGCAGTAAGAGTGGTATTTGAACAGTTACCATTTGCTTCTTTGGTGTATGTACCAACCATGCTTTATATGGGCAAATACAGTGGATGGGAAATCGTGTTTGTGCTGGCGAAACAGGTACTTTGGCTGGGTGTGTTCGTTTATATCAGTAAAGTAATATGGAAATGGGCACAAAAAAGACTTGCAGTTCAAGGAGGGTAAATTGATATGCGTTTTTTAAGATTATATGGAACTTTTATTGCACTGCATTTAAAGAAACTCATGGAATACCGGGTTGATTTTTTAACAGGTGCAGTAAGTTTTTTAATTAACCAGATTACCAATATTGTTTT
>JAFPAZ010000259.1 GCA_017390645.1 Lachnospiraceae bacterium | reverse complement strand
TAAATTCGCGACAAGTCGCTCATTAAGTACCGACGGCCGAACAAGCGCCTGCTTATGTATTTGTTTCTTTTGAATCACTTAATATAAGTTTTGGTAGTTTCGCAATTGCCTATTGTTATAAAAAAAGGGTAACTTTGTTCGCTCATAAATATATTCTCCTTCTTATAGCTATATGTTTTCTAAAAAAACTCCGCTATTACTGCGCCAATAACCGAGAGAAATCGTAATCCTTTAATTATAAATGCCCGAAAAAAGTATCGCTTCACACAACTTACGTAATGCCTCGATTTAGTACAACAGAATTCCAAAGATATCCTTCATATTTTTCTGATACTTTCCAATTCCAAGTTCCTTAAACTTGTCATTCAAGAATGCAATGTAGTCTGCTCGATGATTGTTGGCAGTGTAATATGCAAAATGAAGCAAAAACCAAAATTCAATGCACTCATTACTCCATGCAGTATGATATTGCAATTCTGGATTTTTTTATTCAGCTTCACCTTCGCACCTTTGGTTCCTATTTCACATTTTTCAGCTTTTTCACTCACAGAAAAAGCAAGGCATCTCTACCTTGCTCTTCTCCTTCTTATATTCACCAGCTCTTCCACCACTTCTTTATTCTCCGGCATTACTATGTACACACTTTCCTCTGCACACCTCGCACTTCTCATTATCATCAAAATGTCCAATATCCATCATAGGCATAACCTGTTTTACCAATCAACAAATGTTCTGACTTAATAAAACCCACCTTCTGGATTGCTTTTATTCTTTCTACAGCATATATTGGTGCCTTCGTAAGAACACCTTTACCACTATAACTTACCCAGTCTCCAAAATACCTTTGATTGCATTTTGTCATTGCCTCTAAATCATTACGGAAATCTGCTAATATTTCGCTGAAATGATTATCGCACCATTCCAACCACACATTCTTATCTTGGTGATAATAATTAAAATCATTGACTAAAATCTGTTCAAAATACATTGCAATGCCTTCTGTGAACAATTGCCAAACAAAGTCCTACATACAAGACAATATCAATATCCACATCATGTCCAAAGCAATCGATTACCTTATTATTTAAACCATCAGTAACTACCCACTAACTCGTAAAAATCCTTTTCTTCCTCTGTTTCAGCCTCTAAAATTAGCTGCAAAGTATCTTCCGGCTGGAGTTTTTTAATATCTTCGTAAATCTTATTATATTTCTTAGTATCACACATAAAAACACCTCTGTTTTATATCTTTCTATTCTTAAAAATTTAATATTTTACGTATTTTTACTTTAAAAATAGCAGTTTTTGACTATATTGTATTATTCATCAACCAACATATACAAAAACTGCTCTTTTAGTTTATCATGGAATTTAACACTTAACAACTACATGCTTCCCTTTTCTGCACATTTTTTATTGTATTTTCTTCATCCAAAGCTATCACAAAGGTTACTCTTATTTAAGAACTATCTTTTTCCATTTTAAACTTTCATTACCTACGATATAAGTATACCATAAACGCCACTATTCTTTCATCCCACTTATGCTAGAAATCAAAGTAAGTAAGATTAACCCCACAGCGGCAATAAGAATGCTTCCTACCGGTACTACAAATTTCAATTCCTTTACTGTCAGCGACATAATGCTATAAATTCCATATCCAAAACCAACTCCCACAGCTGTTCCAAGAATCAGTGCTATAATTACCGATAACATACCCTCTAATAAAATCATTTTCCGATACTGTTTCCGGCTCATTCCAACCGCCCGCAGAATCTTTCTTTCCCCCTCCCGAAGAATAAAGTTAGATTCCATACTGTTAAATAAATTCATGGAAGTAATGAGGGCTACTAAAATCAAAATCACATTCACAATCACTCTTGCCATTTTTATCTGCTCCATAATTTTTCTCATTTCTGACAAAAAATCATCCAGCACCATTCCATGGTTTTGAGCCAATTCCTGCACTTTATCCACATCACAATCCGCATCCATTTTTAAATGAATTTCTATCTTTTCTTCATAAAAGATACCCTGTTCTAAGCATAAGTTCCGAAATTCCTCCTCCGATACAAGCAATACCGGATATTCGTTATAGATATCCTGAATTGGCTGTTCCTCTAAAATGGCCTTTACTTTTAATTCACTGATATATTTTTCCTCTTCTTCCCCACCGGCCATCCGGTCAGAAAGTTCTATCCTGTCTCCCAAAGACACCTCTGAAAATTCTACTCTTTCTCCCTCCTGCTCTCGGGTACCCCAATTTATAATATAACATTCTCCCGGTTCTAAATTTCCTACCACACCTTCCTCTATGCTATCTTGTTCAATGGGATACCGTTCTTCATCCAAAGAAACTACCGTGAATGTCCGTATTTTGGATGTACTTCCTTTTTTCTTTAGATTTTCATTTTCAAAAACATACAGATAACAAAAAACTACATTACTGACTCCCTCTATGCTTTCAAGTTCCTGTTCCATGGAATCCAAGGAATATGGCAGCTTTCCATCGAAAATAATTTCGGCATTGTAGTAAGGATAAATTTCCACCTCCTCAAACAGCTGCCCGAAATATATAAACGCTGCATTGATTCCCACAAAAAATGCAATACTTACCACACAGCTTACAGTGGTGGTAATGAACTTTTTCCGGTTACGGATTAAATTCTTATATGCATATTCTCCTTCCATGCCAAAAATCTTCCCTATGAACCGGTCGATTCTTTTTCCTGCCCGGAACCATTCTTTCTTCACATCTTTTTGATTTCGCAATGCATCCAAAGGTTTTAATTTATTTATCTGTCTTGTGGGTTCCAACAACCCAAATAACACAACCAGAAAAATAATCAGGCAGGTACTTGACATTAACAAAGGACGCCAGGTTAGATGAAATCCCTCCAAAAACGAAATATAATGTTTCCCAATTCCAATGCCAATACCCAAAAATACATAGGAAACAAGAATGCCGACGAATTCTCCCCCGATTCCCAGCATGACCGCCTCATAAAAAGCAATTTTTCTGATTTGTCTTTTGGATGCCCCAATGCATCGTAACATCCCATAATCTCTGGTTCGTTCTACGACAGAAATTGCAAAGGAATTTCGAATTACAACGGCAGCAAATCCACCTATAAAAACACCTATCATTAAAATTACGCAATAGGCCATAGAAACTACTGTACTTTGAGCCTTTCGAAAAACATCATTGACTACCACTGTTGCTCCATAGGTATCTCCAAGATTCCTCGCCCAATCCTCTTTCTCTTTAAGCCCTTTCAAGGATTCCAAATCCTCGATTCCCTCTTCTTCAGAAGTAATATAAACTCTATATAAATTTTCTGTTGTTCTAGGCTCATCCTTCACCAAAATTACCGGGTCTTTTAGCCATGAAGTATCCGGGCAATCATAATAGCCTGCCAAGGTATAGGTTCTTACCAACTCTGTTACCTCTCCATTCTCCGGTGAATCAAATATTTCCTCGTTCATCTGGGCAACAATTGTAGTAAAACTATCCCCGATTTCATATTTATCTCCCAATACATACTTAAAATCCTCATGCAACATGATTTCCCCAGGTTGTTTCGGAACACTTCCCTCTGTTATTTTGTAAGAATAAGGAAATTTTGAAAAATCTTCAAAAGAATAAAAAAAGACATGTTCCATATGCTTGTCTCCCTTTATTTCTCCAAAACAAAAGTTGTGATTTCGCACCGCACATACCACTGCACCATCTTCTTCCAGCTTCTGAATGTCTTGCGTCTTTATCCCATCCAGATATGCAATATGATTCCCATACTTTTTTAAATCCTCTGCCTTATCTGCATATAAAGCACTTAAAATCAGATTTCCACTCACAAATACAATAAAGGTAGCCAGGGCAATGGCAAATAACGTAGCCAAGCTACGACTTTTTTTCTTACATAAATATTTGAATGCCATTTTTCTCTCATTGATCATAGTTTCTTACCTCCACCTAAATCAATGATAACATGAAAAACTTACATCTTCGTGAATTGAAATCTTACAATTTTGTAAGATGAAAAATAATGCAGGGTTGATGTTCGCGAATTACGCGAACACAAACCCTGCATCGGCTTCTTCACCTAACACCTGCACCTGGTAGTTTCCCTTCCGGTCCACTACTGCAGATACGGTTTCGAAGCCGGTCTCGAACTGCAGAAAATAACTTTCATCCCTGTGACGGATGAACACTTTGCAGTTCATCTTGGCAAGAACCGGGAGAACCTTCTTTAGTTCTCTCTCCACATCTTGAATTACCCTGCACTCCAGTTTTTCCTGCCGTTTTACCGGCAACTCCTGGTAGTGCAAGCTAAGAGAGGTTTCTAGCAACTTATTGCTACATACACTCTTGTTAAAATAACTGCCAATCATCATGTAAAGTACATAAGCAGTTTGTTGTTGAATGCTGTTTGTTTTTTCTGTAAATTTGTAAGCCATAATCATACCTCCATGTTAAAAAATCTGGTTAATAAGCAACAAAAAAGGACATATATTTGGACAGACTGATAGCGTCAGTCTATTCAAATATATGTCCTCGTCTTTTTTAATTTGAGTTTAGTATACACTTTTTTATTCAAATATGCAAGTGTTTTTTTCGAATTTTTTTTGTTACCTATTTACAAGCTACATCAATCTACCTTTTAATCATAGAAATATGGTTATTAGCAAATAAACTTGCATAACCATATTTCTATGATTAAGGTAGTGAAGAATCTCAGTTAAATTTTTATTCCGGTATTTCAAAATTCACTACCTCTGGTGCTGGAACGGATACTTCCGTATTTGCAATCTTTTCTTCGATATCTCCGGTTTCTACCCTGGTATTTTCTTCTTCTTTCTCCCAAAGAGACTTATGGGATTTTTTCGATTTTTCAGTATGCAGCATGGCCGCATTTTTCGCTGACATATACAATTCAAAATTAAACTCTAGCAGTTTTTTCTCATCATAGGCCGGTACTTTATCTCCCCTGGAAATTCTTCTAGCTATTTCCATACACTTAGACATATCATCCATAGCTGCTTTCGTTGCTTCTCCCTGCTGTTTTGACACTTCTGCATTATACATTAATGTAGACTGCAAAGATAAGCTCTCTAAAAAATCATGAGTCATATCATAAGCCTCTGAAATCTGGTCGGACAGTTCCAAAATTACGCCTCGTTCCTCATCTGACAATTTATTTTCTTTCTCTTCTAACTTCTTTTCCAATATTCTTTTTTGTTCTGAAAGAGTTTGTTGCTGCTGCACATATAGCTGTCTGGCATCTCTTATCTTCATATCATCATCCCCCAAAATCCGAATTTATCTCATGTGACATCCCATAGTATTTAGCTCAATGATTCATGCTTTATTAGATTTTATCGACATTTTCACAGAAAATCTTTATGAACTTTTTATTATATAAAATCATATGAAATAAAAACACCCTGCTTTCATGCCTAAACCATGATCATTCATAACAAAAGACCGCCTCTGCGACAGTCTTTTCGTTCTATACACAAGGTGTTCTATCATATTCTCTTCCTAGCCTATTAACACTCTTTTCCCTTCAAAGGCAAATCCATATTTTCGTATCCGTTCTGCCGGAATTCCTTTGGCAATCAGGTTTTCTTCGTATTGTTTCTCTTCAATCTGAGCAAGGGCAGAAGCGAGGGTATCTTCCAGAGACTGTTCTTTTTTGGAGTTGAATACTTTAAATTCAATGATGATAGCATCATCCTTTATGACATCCACAGGTTCTAACATAATATCATATCTGCCAAATCCGCTTTCCCGGTTGGATGTTACCTGATAGCGTCCTTTTAAATCCACTAGTAATCCTAACACAAACCCATGATAAAACCGTTCCGGCTGGGATTTTGTCGGATTACTTCCCGTGTCAAAGTAACTGAACATTTTTAAAGCCACATCGTTCATATATTCATTCATTGCATCCAAATCACCTAAGAACAGCGCCTGAATAAAATCACCATACTCTTCTTCCACTTCATCAAACCAACCTTTTATCATGCTTTGAAACATATATCTTACTTCCTGATTTGTAATATCCAGCTCATAGTTCGGTTGGTCACCTACCCCCGGTTCTTCATAACATTCCCTTCTTACTACCTTCAAATACCCACTGGCAACCAGCAGACTCCAGATAGCCGCTTCATTTCCTTTTAGTTGGTTATAAACAATCTGTTCATCAATCGAACAAATAAGGGGTTCTCCTCGCATCAATGCCTCAAAACGTATTTTTACTCTTTTCGTCCCTTCCCGAATCAGCTTGCCTATAAGACTGTTGGAACTAGTATTCGCCCAATAGGTTTTATATTCACCCTTATCTAAAAAATTAAGGATAGACCACGGATTATAGATATCCCGATGTTTCCCGAATACAAATCCATCATACCATGCCTTGACATTTTCTTTTTCCTTTCCCAGCCCACCTGCATCTAATGCATCAAATACTTCCTTCTCCGTAAATCCAAAAGCTGTTGCGTATTTATTTGATGTAGTAGTTACCACTTCCAGGTTATTTAAATCTGAGAAAACTGACTCTTTTGAAACTCTGGTAATTCCTGTCATAATCCCACGACTCATATAGGGATTGGTTTTAAAAGTAGAATTAAACAAACTCCTTGTAAAAGCTACCATCTCCTCCCAGAAACCATTCACATAGGCTTCCTGCATTGGAGTATCATACTCGTCTAACAGTATAATAGCTTTTTTATGATAATAACGTTCCAAATAGTCCGACAGTTGACGTAATGTTAAACTGGCATCGCTGTCATCAAAATCTTCTGCCAAAATTCTATCAAAAAATCTTCTGTCTGTATCTGTTAATACTTCACTGTCCCTCAAATAGGAATGTTTCACATATAACTCGGTAAGCACCTGACAAAGTTTCTTTCTGGTCAGGAAATAATCCGCCTCCTTAATTCCTGCAAAAGACAGACTAATCACCGGATAGGTCCCTTGAAGACTTTTAAAATTTTCATCCTCCCAGATGAAAAGCCCCTCAAACAAAGCTCCCCGTTCAGCGTAATTTACAGAAAAAAACTGTTCCACCATGCTCATATTTAACGTTTTTCCAAAACGACGGGGACGGATAATCAGTGTGACTTCGTCTCCACTTTCCCACCATTCTTTCAAGAAGGAAGTTTTATCAATATAAAAGCAGTGTTTTTCTCTTAATTTTGCAAAATCCTGTATCCCAATCGCTACATTTTTTCCCATATAAAACCTCCGTAATAAAAATTTACTATACTAATTACTTTTAACCCTTAATAAATCCGTTATATCAATTACTTTTAATCCTTAATAAATCTGCCATATCAATTACTCCTAAACCTTAATCTACATCCATTACGTGTCACCTAGCCACGCTAGTGGCAGTTTACAAGATATGTCTTAAATCCTTGAGGTTTCATTTAGTATAACGAATTTTATTTAAAATGAAAACATATTTTTATTTTATCACTTCCATATTTATTTTTTTCTCTACTGTTCCATGGAAACTACCTATATCCTGTTCCTTTTACACCATGTGACAGCCTCTTTCCACTACTCCCTATTGGAAAAAAGTAAGAATAAAGCGGGTAAAGGAACTTCCTTCTTTCGTGTCGCTTTCTACCCGGATTCTTCCACCTTGCCCTTCCACAATGCTTTTTGTAATGGCTAGTCCTAACCCTACGCTGTTAGGATTTACTTCATTTTGCACCCGGTAGAATCTCGTGAATATTTTACCCAGCTGCTCTTCTCCGATTCCGATCCCATTATCCGTAATGGTAATAACTGTAGCCAAAGGATTTTTCTCTGCCCGAATCTGAATTTTCCCCTGCTCCTTCGTATATTCCACCGCATTTTTAATCACATTAATCAATGCCTCTTGTAACCACTCTTTGTCATGGATAAGCATCAGATTTTCATCGCATTCTACGGTAACAAGATGTCCTTTTTCCTCAATTTTATCATTCAATGAAGCCACTGCCCCTGCAATGGTCTGATATAAAGAATGTTCTTCTTTTTGAAACTGCACTGCTCCGGCTTCGATTCTTGCCAGCTTCAGCATGGAAATAATCAGCCATTGAATCCGGTTTAACTGTTTTTCGGACTCCATTAATATCTTTCTTCTGGTTTTGGCATCGGTTTCATCCTTCATTAAAATATCATGAAACACAACCAGAGAAGAAAGAGGGGTTTT
>JAFPAZ010000258.1 GCA_017390645.1 Lachnospiraceae bacterium | reverse complement strand
CCCAATCCCTTTGGTTCCTTCTGTCGCACAAAGAACAAATCTACCATTTCACTGATTTCATGAATCATTTCTAATTCTTTTAGTTTTCCGGAACGACTTAATCGTTCTTCCAATTCAAAAGTTTTGTCAAAATGATCTTCGATACATTTTTTATAAGGATTGGTAATAATTAATATTTCTTTAATTCCACTTTTTACCGCCTCTTCCACAATATACTGTATAGAAGGCACATCTACGATAGGTAACATTTCTTTTGGCATGGATTTCGTTGCCGGCAGGAATCTGGTCCCAAGTCCTGCTGCCGGTATGATTGCTTTCTTAACACTCTGTTTCATTCGTTATTTTTCTCCTCTTTTTTATATTCCATTTTAAGATACATCTGCTTTTGCGCTTCTTTTTCCTGAATCTTTTTTAATCCTAAAATCAGTATAAAGATAAGAATACTGCTTAAAGATATTATAACACCTTCCTGCAAACCTGTAGGAACAAATTTTATTAAAATTTTATGTTCATTTTGTCCTTCTTTTAATGGTTCTAATTCAAATCCTAAAAAGGCATCTGCTAATATTATCGTATCCTGTTTTTTACCGTCTACCGTAATTTCAAATCCATCATCATAAGGAATGGAAGTAAAATAAAGACCGCCTTCCTTATCCTGACCGGTACACTCTAAAAGGTTTGCATCTGACTGCTTTACATTAAGCTGGTTCCTGCTTAGGATTTCATAATACTTTTTAAAGTTTTCTTCGTCGTATTTCGCCATACGGGTACGTACATAACCCGAACTT
Organism: Lachnospiraceae bacterium; assembly: GCA_017390645.1. The sequence goes on along the minus strand of JAFPAZ010000258.1, from coordinate 1,811 downwards.
TCACCGTTTTCTTTCATTTTAAATTTCACGGTCAGCAGCTGTCCTGCCTCCACCTTACCTACATAAACACATTGTAAAAATAATCTTCCTGATGAAATCATTTCTGAATCCAGCCACACAACAATTTCGTTTAAACTCGTTCCGGAAGGATAAAGATATAAGTCCATATCCTCCTCTATCCAAATCTGCATGGTAATAAAGGCGTCTTCATTGTCACTCTTTTCAAAAGAATAATAGGTTTCCCCTTTCTTTTCAGTTGTTATGTTATCTGACAATTCAAGGGTTGAATCTGCTTTTACCGTTGTAAAAATCGGACTTTCTTCTCCTGTCATTTTCGTTGCAAGCTGATTCTGCACCTCAAAAACAGTCCCAATTCCTTTATCAAAATAGCGAATATCAGGGCTTACCTTAAAACCAAGGGATAAGGGATATCTGTTTTCGTACACTGCCACGGATTCAAAGTCTTTTACAAGAGAAAACGTATTTTCATGCTGTACATCCTCTCTCTTTAAAGTATACCGCATTCCTAAAATCGAATCCGTAAATTGTGTTGCACCCCTATATAAATGTTCATTTGTTGCTGTATAAAATCCCAGTCTTCCCAAAATACGGACAGTATCTGCATCCGCTGTGGATCCAAACAAGGAAATTCCATTTAAATTATGAAAAGTACTCTCATCCAGATATTTATATACATTTAATTCCGTACGGTAAAAATTCTCTTTTAATCCCTCTTTGGTCCATGCCTTAGCCTCTTCAAAGTTTTCATTTCTTTCATAGTATTTTTCTGCGTCAGAATAGCCACTGTTCAATATGTTTATAACACCAAAAACGCCCACTTCGATACTTAATAGTATGGTAAATATAATGGAAAAAATAGGGTTTTTGACTTTTTTTCGCATTGTAATAAAAAGAAATACAGCATATATGGAAACAATCATAAGACTTAATATAAAAATCTTAGTATCCGCTTTTGTATTTTCCTTCCACAAATACAAGATAAATCCTATGGACAAAAGGGTTCCAAAACCGTATCCATACCACGGAACCTTCTTTCGCTCTTTTATCACTTCATATCCTATCATTAACAATAAGAAATTACATAAAAATACCATTCTGTTTGGAATACTGTACTGATTATGAAATCCATGCCAGATATAATTCAATAACTGATTTTCATAACTTACATAAAAAAACAGAATCATGCCGGTTAAAGTAATTTTCCGGTACAAACTTGTTTTCTTTTTCAGCCAGAACATCGGTATCAGTAATAGAATCACTACAGAACAATACAAATTTGCCTTTCCATCCAAAGGGTCTGAGGTCACGGGTTTTGCAAAGGCTAACTGTGAAACTAAAGTTTCCTTTATCATACCATACCATTCCCAGGTTGGAATTTTACTTGTTATGGTTTCTCCGGAAGCAGTCATCTTAATTCCCCAATAAGCCGGAAGCAATAAAACAGCACTGATTCCCCCTCCTAATAGAGAGGAAACTGCAAACCTTAAACCATTCATAATAAATTCTTTTACAGAAGCCGGTTTAAAGGTAAAAAAGAATAATACCAGGAAAAGGCATACCATAAATGCCATATAATAATTACAATACAAGCAATATGCCAGAGTAATCACATAAAGAGCAATCTTTTTCTCCTTCATTAACCGCTCCATTCCCAGTATCACCAACGGAAGAATATAAACGCAGTCGAGCCACATGATATTCCAATAATAACCCATACAATAACTGCTTAAGGCATAAGCAAGGGCAAACCCTGCAATATAAAATTCTTTTTTTCTTTTCTCTGTAAGATT
>JAFPAZ010000257.1 GCA_017390645.1 Lachnospiraceae bacterium | reverse complement strand
TTATGAGGCTTTGAAGGTTTATATTGACATGAATTTTGATGGGCTAAAAGATTCGATTGTTTCCATGCTTGGCGGAATTCGCTGTAAAATTAATGACAGAAAATTTCAAAATGATATGACCAGTTTTGAGAGCCGGGATGATGTCCTTACATTATTAGTGCATCTCGGATATCTGGCATATGATGGGGAAAAACAGGAAGTTTATATTCCGAATAGAGAAGTACTAGAAGAATTCAAAAATGCCATCGAAGGCTCTGGTGGCTGGAAACATTTGTCGGAAATTATTTTACAGTCAGAAAAATTATTAGAAGCTACATTAAGTCAGGATTCTGAAAGTGTTGCCAAGGGAATTGACAGAGTTCATACAGAGAATACATCTATTTTATCTTATAATAATGAAAATTCTTTAAGCTGCGTGATTACCCTGGCATATTTCAGTGCACAAAAGGATTACACGTTAATCCGTGAAATGCCTGCAGGAAAAGGATTTGCGGATATTGTGTTTATACCGGGAAAACATACACCAAAACCAGCGATTCTTGTGGAATTAAAATGGAACCAGTCAGAGCAGGGGGCTATAGGGCAGATAAAAAAGAAGGAGTATGGGGAAAGTTTAAAGGAGTATTCGGGAGAATTACTATTAGTTGGAATTAATTATGATAAAAAAAGTAAAAAGCATAGCTGTGTAATCGAAATGTGTGAGAAAGAATAATAACTATAATTTATAAAAAACAATCTTAAGCATAATAGGAAGCTAAGATTGTTTTTTATTTTTATCTTGACATCTATATTTGACATGATATAATTACTAATGAAAAAGTTCATTTTTGAACAATTCAAATGTGAACTAATTGTAAAGAATTTATGAATAACGTTGGCAGGTGCTTGTTCAGCCGTCGGTACTTAATGAGCGACTTGTCGCGAATTTAGTACCGATACGAGCTGAACGCAGCGAAAGCGTACCTGCGGTGTTTTGTTTCTTTTACATCACTTTCACATAGAATATTATAATTTCGCAATTACCTATGGAAAACAAAATGTCCAAAGAAGAAAAGAGGTGTGAGTCACGGAAAAAGAATTATCGGTAGGATATGAACTGCATCGCTTAGACAGTGCCATTAAAAAGCGAATCGAAGGAAAGTTGAAAAAAGTAGGGTTGGATGAGTCTACTGTCACCAATGGATGGATTTTGAAATATCTTTATGATAACAAAGAAAAAGAGGTATATCAAAAGGACATCGAAAAACACTTTCATATTGGACGTTCTACAGTTACCGCCATCATCAAAACTATGGAGAAAAAAGGTTATATCAGCCGGACTTCCGTAGAAAATGATGCCAGATTAAAGCGGGTGATTTTAATGCCAAAGGGTGAAGAGGCACATCAATCCATAGACAGTGCGATTCGGGAGACAAATCTGAAAGTGATAGAGGGAATTACAGAAGAGGAAGTAGAAACCCTGTATCAGATTATAAAAAAAATAAGGGAAAACTTAGGGTAACAGGATACCTCAAAAGGTCTTTTTTTATACTAAGAGGACACTGAAAAAGCAAGTGTCCTTGAAATGAGCAGGTATCCATAAAAAAATTTCCTAGAATGGAGGTAAAAATGCATCCGGTAAAAAGAATTTTAAAAGAAGTAAAGGAATATAAGGCTTCTTCTATTGCCACACCTATATGGATGCTGATAGAAGTTGTCAGTGAAACCACGATTCCTTTTCTTATGGCATCCATTATTGATAAAGGTGTGAATGCCGGTGATATGAATCATATTTTGAAAATTGGTGCGCTTATGATTTTAGCAGTAGCCATTGGATTTTTGGGCGGTGTCCTTGGAGGAGTTTATGGTGCCAAGGCATCTACCGGTCTGGCAAAGAATTTAAGAGAAAGCATGTTTAGCAGAATTCAGACTTTTTCGTTTTCTAATATTGATAAGTTTAGCACCGCAGGTCTGGTAACCAGACTTACCACAGATGTAACCAACGTACAAAATGCCTATCAGATGATTTTACGTTTAGCAATGAGAGCACCGGCAAGTATGATTTGTGCTTTGGTTATGGCATTTATGATAAATGGAAGATTAGCTTCGATTTATTTAATTGCTTTGATTATTCTGGCATTTATTATTGGATTTATTATTAAGAAGGCAATGCGTACCTTTCAAGAGGCATTCCCAAAGTATGATGCTTTGAATGCATCGGTACAGGAAAATGTATCTGCCATTCGTGTAGTAAAGGCTTATGTAAGAGAAGAAGAAGAAACTAGTAAATTTCATAAAGCCAGCGAAAATATTTATAAGATTTTCGCGAAAGCAGAAAACAATGTTATTTTAAATCAGCCGGTCATGCATCTTACAGCATATACTTGTATTATTCTGATTAGCTGGATTGGGGCAAAAATGATTGTTTCAGATTCACTTTCTACAGGTGAATTAATGAGTCTTTTGACCTACTGTATGAATATTTTGATGAATCTTATGATGGTTTCCATGATTTTTGTTATGGTATCCATGAGTACTGCAAGTATCAAACGTATTTCAGAGGTTCTGGAGGAAGAAAGTGATTTACATAATCCGGAAGAACCGGTATATGAAGTGGAAAATGGAAGCATTGAATTTAAAAATGTTACCTTTGCATACAAGGATGGAGTAGAAGAGCCGATTTTAAAAGATATTAATCTTAGCATGAAATCCGGAGAAACCATTGGAATTATTGGTGGAACCGGTAGTGCCAAGACCAGTCTGGTAAATTTAATCAGTCGTTTGTATGATGTAAACCAAGGTGAAGTAATAGTAGGTGGAAGAAATGTAAAAGAATATGACATGGAATGCCTTCGTAATCAGGTATCCGTGGTATTACAGAACAATGTATTATTTTCCGGGTCTATCTATGAGAACCTTCGTTGGGGAGATAAGGAAGCTACGGAGGAAGAGTGCAAAAGAGCTTGTGCCCTTGCCTGTGCTGACGAGTTTATCAGTCGCTTCCCGGATGGATACAATACCCACATTGAGCAAGGCGGTACCAATGTATCTGGTGGACAAAAGCAACGTCTTTGTATCGCCAGAGCATTGCTGAAGAAACCGAAAATTCTGATTTTAGACGATTCCACCAGTGCAGTGGATACTGCAACAGATGCTAAGATTCGTAAAGCATTCCGGAATGAAATTCCGGATACCACAAAAATTATTATTGCCCAGCGTATTTCTTCCGTTCAGGAAGCAGATCATATCATTGTTCTGGATAATGGTATGGTAAATGGCTTTGGTACGCATGAAGAATTGCTTGCAAGTAATGAAATTTATCGTGAAGTATACGAATCCCAGACAGAGGGTTCAGGAGATTTTGAGTCGAAGGAGAGAATGTAATATGGCAGGACCAATGGGACCAGGTCAAAGAGGGCCAAGAGGACCAAAACCGAAAATTGAAAACCCTGGAAAATTATTTGTAAGGGTAATGAAGTATGTATTTCGCTATTACAAAGTGCATTGTATCATTGTGCTGATTGGGATTTTATTAGGCGTATTTGCCAGTTTGCAGGGTATGCTTTTTACCAAGAATCTGATTGATGACTATATTACTCCATTTTTGTTAACAGATAATCCTGACTTTGGCCCCTTAGCCAAGGCAATTGGAAAAGTGGCTGTATTTTATCTGATTGGTGCGGCTTCAACTTATACTTATGCCAAGATTATGGTTATCGTAACTCAGGGAACTTTAAAACAGATTCGAAATGAATTGTTTGAACATATGCAGAAACTGCCAATTAAGTATTTTGACACCCATGCTCATGGTGATATTATGTCGATATATACCAATGATATTGATACTTTAAGGCAAATGCTTAGCCAAAGTATTCCACAGATGATTAACAGTGCAGTAACCATAGTTGGTGTTTTTGTCAGCATGTGTTTTTTAAGCCTTCCACTTACGGGAGTGACCTTAATCATGGTAGTGATTATGTTCACTGCAGCAAAATTCATTGTAGGAAAAAGCAGCCGGTATTTTGTGGAACAGCAAAAGAACCTTGGTGCGGTAAATGGTTATATTGAAGAAATGATGAATGGCCAAAAAGTGGTAAAAGTATTCTGTCATGAAGAAGAAAGCAAAGAAAGATTTAAAGAATTAAATGATAAGTTATGTGAATGTGCAAACCGTGCCAATAAATTTGTAAATGTCATGGGACCGGTAAATGGACAGTTAGGAAATCTAAGTTATCTTCTTTGTGCCATTGTAGGCGGACTTTTAGCACTTTCCGGAAACAGTAGCTTAACCCTTGGAGGACTGGCAAGTTTCTTAGCTTTAAATAAAAGTTTCAGTATGCCAATCAATCAGGTATCCCAACAGTTTAATGCAGTGGTAATGGCTTTGGCAGGTGCCGATCGAATCTTTAAGCTGATGGATGCTGAGGTAGAATTAGATGAAGGATATGTAACTTTAGTCAATGCCAAAGAAGTAGATGGTAAACTTACGGAAACCAAGGAAAGAACCGGAAGATGGGCATGGAAGCACGTACATCAGGCAGATGGAAGTGTGGATTATGTAGAACTGTTAGGTGATGTGGTATTTGATGGTGTTGATTTCGGTTACAATGATGAAAAAATTGTTTTACATGATGTAAAATTATTTGCCACACCAGGACAGAAAATTGCCTTTGTAGGTTCAACAGGTGCAGGAAAAACCACCATTACCAACCTGATTAACCGTTTTTATGATATTCAGGACGGTAAAATCCGTTACGATGGAATCAATATTAACAAGATTAAAAAGAGTGACCTTCGTCGTTCTTTAGGTATCGTTCTTCAGGATACCCATTTGTTTACGGGCACCATTAAAGAAAATATCCGTTTTGGTAAGCTGGATGCCACAGAAGAAGAAATTATCGCAGCAGCAAAACTTGCCAATGCAGACAGTTTTATTCGTAAACTTCCGGATGGGTACGATACCATGCTGGTAGGAGATGGGGCAAACTTAAGTCAGGGGCA
>JAFPAZ010000256.1 GCA_017390645.1 Lachnospiraceae bacterium | reverse complement strand
CTGATTTTCTTGCAATTTCGCTCATGATCTATTTCCTCCATATGCGTTTATTCACACAACTTCATAGACTAAATTCTAACACGATAGATTTATAATTGCAAGTAGGAAAAATCCGCAAATAAGAATAATTATCGTTACTGTAAATTCAGTAACCATCACTATTCCAAACTAAAACTAAAAAAATGCAAATCATCTCAGCATATTACGAAATAATTCCCTTGACTTCCGTGTAAATTAAAAGTAAAATAAAAGAGAATCATTCCTATTTTTAAACTAGAATTATATCATACTCAAAATAGAAATTATCCCGCATTTATACTACATAAAAGTAAAGAATATCTTACTTTTTATTACATTTTAAAATAGAAATTATTTTACATTTTATTCTATTTTGAAAGTAGATATTATTTTACGTTTTATTCTATTTTGAAAACAGATGGTATCTTACTTTTTATTCTATTTTAAAATAGATAGTATCTTACTTTTATTCTAACAAAAAGCAGGAATTAATTCACATTTTATCATAACGAAGGAGGTACCTATGTCATCTACAGTTTTTAAGCGAACCCAACAGCGGGAAGCAATTATGAGTTTTTTAAAAACACGCAAAGACCATCCTACCGCTGACGTCATTTATCAAAACATTCGAAAAGAACATCCAAATATCAGTTTGGGTACTGTTTACCGTAATCTCTCTATTCTTGCTGAAAGAGGTGATATTTTAAAACTCACATATGATGATAAATTTGACCATTTCGATGCATGCACAGAGCCTCACAGTCATTTTTATTGCAAGAACTGCCACGGAGTCAGTGACATCGAAGTAGATTTACCCTCAACCTTGTTAAAGAAAGCAAAAAAGAACTTTGAAGGAACAATCGATGGCTTATCCTTGTTCTTCTTCGGCATCTGTGAAGAATGTAAAAACAGCCAGCAGGACGAAGCAATATAGTATGGATTTTGATTTTCTTCTTTACATAATGTTCCAAAAACACTATAATATAATACAGTTGTGATTTAAAACCACATTAAATATGCGAAAAAGGGGAAATCAAAAGGTGAAAGATTTTGCAAAAAAACATGAACTTGGCTCAATTATAATAGCATTCGTATTCCTATTACTGCTAAATTCCTGCGGTTATATTAATTACGCCACGAACAAATCAGATTATACCAAAATAACCGGTACGGTAATCGAGAAATACACAAGACGATATGGAACCGGCCGTCGTAGCAGTGTGGTCCAATACCTGGAAGTCAGTTTTACATACGAAGGTGAAGAATATGTCATTGAGGGACTTGAAGCAAACTTTTGGGAAACAGAAGGAAGTTCCATCGACTTTTACATTTCTTCCGACGGAACAGCAACCAGAGGTGCCTTTATTATTGGCCTTAATGATTTTTTCTTGTACGTCATACTTCTTATTTATGGTGTAATAACATTATGGAAAAAGAGGGAATCTATTTTTCATCAGCCACAACCTTCTGTTGGAACGATTGTTGATGATTATGATTTTACCTCAAATACAGCACCAAATACTGCTGATTTAGGAAATGAGATATACGGAAATACAACAATGGGTACTGCTAATTTTGGAAATACGATGTCTGCAAACACAGAACCAGTAATTCCTGTTCCTACACAATCCCAGAGCGCTTCATATCAGGAACCGGAGGTTGCTAAAGCTTCAAAGGAATTTACAAACACTTCAGATTCTGATAGAACGCAACAGCAAGCTTCCTTTTATGATATTCCGGTCATTTCCATCCCGGATGAATATCAGCAATAAACTTTGATCCTCAATTATTTATAGTTTTTAAATAAAAAAATACCCCACAGTGAACCGCTCTTTCTGTAATACAGAAACATTTTTCAACTGTGGGGTAATTCTTTTTCGTTTCTAAAACTCTTCTCATTCAAATCAGGAAAAAGTGTCTGCAACCCTTCCTTGATTTCATTCCTAAGCTATCAATGATTACATTCCTCGCTTATAAATCCGGTTGATTCGTCTGATTTCTTCTAATAAGTCTTCCGGTAAATCCTCGTTTTTCATTCTCCATTTCCAGTTAATTCCCAATGTAGAAGGCACATTGATTCTTCCTTCCGTTCCAACTCCAATGTAATCCTGTATTGGAATCACTGCAATTCTCGCAACGCTTGACAGGGCACTTCGGATAAACTCCCACCTGCAGTCCATGAAATCCTTTCCGCTTAAATTCAGATAATCCACTGCCAGCTTTCTGTCCTCTTCGCACAGCTGACTCATCCAGCCTAACAAGGTATCATTATCATGAGTACCTGTATATACAACGCAATTGTTTGAATAATTATGTGGCGAATAGTCACTTTCCTCCCTAGAGTCAAATGCAAACTGCAGAATTTTCATTCCAGGATATCCACAGTCACTTAACAGCTGTTTTACAGTATCTGTGACATATCCCAAATCTTCTGCAATAATATCCAAATCTCCTAAGTTTTCCTTTACTGCACGGAACAATTCGTATCCAGGGCCTTTTTCCCAATGTCCAAATTCTGCCGTTGAATCCCCAAATGGAATGGAATAGTATTCATCAAATCCTCTGAAATGATCGATACGTACCACATCATAAAGACGGAAACTATACTCAATTCTTTTTATCCACCATTCAAATCCCGTCTGCTTATGATACTCCCATTTATATAACGGATTCCCCCAAAGTTGTCCTGTTGCTGCAAAAGCATCCGGAGGACAGCCGGCTACCGCGGTTGGCATATGATTTTCATCAAACTGGAACAATTCCGGATTCGCCCAGGTATCTGCACTGTCAAAGGCTACGTAAATAGGAATATCTCCAATAATACGGATTCCATTTTTATTCGCATAATCTTTTAAACGGCTCCACTGCTTGGTAAATTCGTATTGAAGGTATTTATAGAAATTAACATCATCTACCAATTCATTAAAATAGCGATTTACCTCTTCCGGTTTACGCAAACGGATATCTTCATCCCATTCTGCGAGACTTATATTTCCAAAATGATTCTTAACCGCCATATACAACGCATAATCGTCTAGCCAGAATGCATTTTCTTCCATAAACTTTCTTGCATCTTCTCTGCTAAGAAAATCACTTCGTTCATAAGCCTTTCTTAATAAAGAAAATCTTCCAAGATAGATTTTTTCATAATCCACATAACGGGTATCTGTGCCAAAATCTACACTATCACATTCTTCTTTTGTCAACAGTCCTTCTGCAATTAAAGCCCCCAGATCAATAAAGTAAGGATTTCCAGCATAGGCTGAAAAAGACTGATATGGGGAATCTCCATAGCTTGTAGGGCCCAATGGAAGAATCTGCCAGTAATTTTGTCCCGCTTTTTTTAATTTATCCACAAATTCATATGCCTCTATGGAAAAACATCCAATTCCATATGCAGAAGGCAAACTCGTAATTGGAAGCAATACTCCTGTTTCTCTCATACAACAATGTCTCCTTTTTTATTTTTTATAATTAGGTAATTGCGCCTGCTTACATATAACAAAAAACCTCGGAACAGTCTGCCTG
>JAFPAZ010000255.1 GCA_017390645.1 Lachnospiraceae bacterium | reverse complement strand
GTCGCATGAAAAATCATGACTTTGGAACCCGCAAAACATGAGAAAGTAGTCCGAATAGGGCGGATTTCAAATGTTTTAGAATTGTGGTAGCACAAAGTACGGGGCATTTCGTAGGTATCATGGGGTTAAAATACCTTTTGCCCCCAAATTATAATATAAAATGGAAATATTTTCTAATAGAAGAAGAGAAAAAAACTGATAAAAGATAGAAAACAGGAAATACTACTTTATGAAAAATAAGTTATAAAGGAGAGTATTTCATGAAAACAAAAAACAAAGCAATCTTAGTTTTATCCGTTCTGATGCTTGTATATTCATTTACATTGACGGCATGTGGCGGCGATGATGTTAACAGTGCAACTGATAAGAATAATCAGGAACAAAGTGGAACCAATGATGGTTCTAATGTAGGCGATGATTTAAACAATGCGGTAGATAATGTAGGAGATGCTGTAGGAGATGTAGGAGATGCAGTGGGCGATATGCTGGGTGCAAATTTCAATGGCTTTTCCAATTACGAAGATGCCCATGATTATTTTATGAGCAGTATGCAGGGAGCAAACAATTCAGGCAGATATGAAGTAAGAAATGAAAACAAAGATTTAAATGAATATCAAGATGGAAGATATGGATATCAGTTTGAACTATATGATACTTCTTCCGGAGAAGGTAGCAGATTAGGTGAATACTGGGTAGATCGTGACACAGGTAAAATCTATCTAAAAAATGATAAGTCCGGTGAATTTGAAGAATATACGGCAGATTCAAACAATACCGAAAATAATGGAGAAAATGGTGGAAATGGTACACAAAGCGGTGGAACCAGCACCGGACAAAACAATCGATAACAGAATTATAAAAACGAAAAAACGATAAGAGAAGAGAAATTCATCTTATCATTGAAAAAAATAAAAAATTAAGAAAAGTGGTATCAGAATCTACAAATAAGAAGCTGATACCACTTTTTGTCATACTGGATGTGACTGTATAAAGTGTATTTTTACTTGCTGATATTACGAATTGTTTCGATATTTTGTTAGTGTCTATAGCTAAACAGTATCAATATCTTCAATTTGCCAGTCAATGGGAGAAACACCCTGATGTTCTAAAAAGGCATTGGCTTTACTAAAATGTTTACATCCAAAGAATCCCCGGTAATCAGAAAGCGGGCTTGGATGAGGGGCAGTCAGTATCAGGTGTTTTGGATTATTTAACATTGAGGATTTCATCATAGCCGGTTTTCCCCATAGTAAAAATACAATGGGTCTGTCCTGTTCATTTAAAATGCGGATGGCAGCATCTGTGAACTCTTCCCAGCCGATTCCTCGGTGAGAGTTTGCCTGATGGGCCCGAACGGTTAAAACAGTGTTAAGAAGTAATACCCCTTGCTTCGCCCATTTTACGAGGTAACCGTTGTTTGGTATTTTTAATCCTAAATCGTCATGTAACTCGGTGTATATGTTTTGCAGGGAAGGTGGAATTTTCACCCCTGGCTTGACTGAGAAGCTAAGACCGTGGGCCTGATTTTCATCATGATAAGGGTCCTGACCTAAAATAACACATTTTACGTCCTTTAAAGGGGTAAGATGAAAAGCATTGAAAATATCCTCGGCAGGAGGAAAAACATAGCTTCCATTGTTGTATTCTTCAATGATTTGTTTGTATAGTTTTTTGTAATATGGTTTGCTGTATTCAGGCTCAAACATGGGAGCCCAGTCATTTGTAATGGGTGGCATAGGTAAGTCCTTTCCTTTCGATTTGTTGTAAAAATTCGTATCTGTTATGTAAAAACAATCTGTATCTGTTCATTTATGAACGTTTACGAAAATTATACTATGAAGATATAGAAAATGCAAAACAAAAAAGACTTGAAAAAAATGGAGAAATATGGTAGCATAAAGAGGTAATACTCCAGACATTTCATAAACAACCCTTTTTATTTCTGCTAGAAAGGAAGTTATGACATATCACGAGTTTTTAACACAAATCAAAGAACAAATCTTAAATCATATCGAAGAGCCGGAGTCCTATGATATTACCATACGAAAGGTACGTAAGAATAATGATGTGGTATTGGATGGACTTAGTATCATCGGAAGAGATCAGAATGTTTCCCCTACGATATACCTGAATTCGTACTTTGAACAGTATCAGGAAGGTAGAGATTTAGCCAGTATTGTAAATGAGATATATTATATTTACGTAAACAATCCACCGGATGCTCTTGGAGTCGAGCCGGAAGATTTTAATTCTTTTGAGTATGTGAAAGGTTCTATTTTCTTTAGAATTGTGAATTTTGAAACCAACCAGATACTTCTTGAGGATTGTCCTTTCTATAAAATTCAGGATTTAGCGGTTACATTCCGGGTTTTGGCACAAAAAGATGATAAAGGAATTGCGACGGTAATGATTACGAATGCCATGATGAAACATTGGAATGTTACGATGGAAGATTTAAAGATGTTAGCTTGTGTAAATACACCGGTATTATTTCCGGTACAGGTGGTTCCTCTTTCTAAAGTACTAGAAGATTATATTGAATTAGACTGTCATGAGACAGTTCCCCTCTATGTTCTTACCAATTCTGTTGGAATCAATGGTGCTTCCTGTATATTGTATGAAGACGCACTAAGAAATTTGGCCCAGGAATGGGGTACTGACATCTATGTTCTGCCTAGCAGTGTGCATGAAGTATTGCTGCTGCCGGTTCAAAAAGAATTCGATAAAGATTACCTTAAAAGCATTGTCAAGGATGCAAACAAAACAGTGGTATCAAAGGAAGAATTTTTATCTGATCATGTCTATTATTATTTAAAAGAAACGAATGAAATGATTATCGCTTAAGCTGGTTAGCCCAACCGATAAAAACGGGGTATCAGGGCATAATAAAAAAGTCAAAATAAGATTATTCACAAACTTAATCATTGTAGCTTGAAAAACATAAGAAAAATTATTATAATAAAAAGTGAACGCAGACAAAAAAGTGGGGGTAAAAATATGGAAGAGAATAATATTTCCCAGAAAGATTACGTTATTGTTTCTGCAATAGAACTGATTAGTGATTCGGGTTTATCGGCATTGTCCATGAGAAATTTATCATATCGGTCGAATATTTCCGAGGCGATGATTTATAAATTATTTGGAGGAATCGGTGAGGTATTGGTGGCAGTGGTGGAAACGTTTGTTAAGTTTGATAAAAGCATCCGCCAGACTGTTTTATCAAAAGACACCTCCTCTATTTCTAAAATAAAAGATTTTTTTAATGCATATGCTACATATTATGAGAATTACAAAGAAATTACTGCCGTTATTTTAAATTACGAAGAACTGCTACATAATGCAGATACGAGAGAATTAATCACGAATTGTATTCAGGACAGGGATGAAGTGCTAAGACAGCTGATTAAGGAAGGTCTTGAGAAAAATGAGATTAAAGATATCTTTACGACAGAAGAATTGTCAGATATTTTAATTAGTGTAATGAACGGCATGATTTTAAGCCGGAGAGTCATTCAGCATGAAAAATCTTTGAAAGCTGAAATGTTAGAAACTGTAGAAAAACTAATGAAATTAATTGCAGTTGTTCCATAAGGTTTGTGAAGTGTTAGGAGGATTACAATGAGGATATTGATAGCAGAAGACGATATGGCCAGCAGAAAATTTCTTTCGAAATTTTTATCAAAGTTTGGTGAGGTGGAAGCAGCAGAAAATGGAATGGAAGTAGTAGACCTTTTTGCAAAAAGAATGAAGGAAGGCGTTTTTTTTGATTTGGTCTGTCTGGATATTATGATGCCGAAGGTAGATGGCTACAAAGCCCTTACCGTAATTCGTGATATTGAACGTAAAAATGGGATTTCCGGAGAGAAAAGAGCAAAGGTTATTATTACCAGTGCTTTAAATGAAACAGAGTCTCCGATTGAGGAGAATGGCAGAGAACACGATGCTTATATTACGAAACCTATTGATATGGATAAATTCCAGAGGATTATGAAAAAACTAGGATTAATTGGAGATTGAGGAAGGTCGATGAAATGAGTTTACCAAAAGACCCTATGATGTTGTTAAGTGTAATTAACACGAAACTTAGGGATTATTATAAAAGTCTGGACTTACTGTGTGAAGATTTGCAGGTAGATTCAGATGAGATAAAGAAGAGATTGAAAACAATTGGATATGAATATGATATAGAATTGAATCGATTTGTGTAAAATTGTCGGAATATTTGTAAAAAGTATGTAAAATTAAAACAATAATGCGGCTGATTTTAAAATAATTTTAAAAAATATTTCAAAACACAGATAAAGTAATTGAAAATTTCTCGCAAATATAGTAGAATATACACATAACTGACAGCAATTAACCGAGATGGTTTACGGCCTGTTTCATGGAAATATGTATATGCAAGTTTAAGAACATCCATGAGCATATTCGTTGCAAATAAGGACAGGCGGTATTTTTGTTAGACTTTTTATT
>JAFPAZ010000254.1 GCA_017390645.1 Lachnospiraceae bacterium | reverse complement strand
TTTGTTTATTTTGCTTCAAATTTATATCCAATTCCCCAAACTGTAGTAATACTCCAGTTATTGTCAGCGGAATTAGGAAGTTTTTCACGAAGACGCTTGATATGCACATCTACGGTTCTTGTATCTCCAATATAGTCATAGCCCCAGATTTTATCTAATAATTGTTCTCTGGTAAATACCTGATTTGGATTGGAAGCTAAAAAATAGAAAAGCTCTAATTCCTTTGGTGGCATTTCAATGTTCTTACCGCAATAGGTCACAGTATAATTGGTTAAGTTAATGTTTAGATTCGAATATTCTACAAATTCTCCGGAGCGGGAAGAGTCTGTAACAGCAGTCTGAGTAACTGGCTGGAAACGGCGAAGAACCGCACGGACTCTGGCAACCAGCTCATTGGAATCAAAAGGTTTCATAATGTAATCGTCTGCTCCGATTTTTAAACCTAATACCTTATCAAATACTTCACCCTTGGCGGAAAGCATGATAATAGGTACATTGCTTGACTTACGGATTTCCTGACAAACTTCATATCCGTCCATGCCCGGAAGCATAATGTCCAATAAAATCAGATTTGGCTGGTAAGTTTTGAAGCTTTCTAAGGCATCTAGCCCGTTGGTAACAATTTCTGTATCGAAACATTCCTTCACCAGATAAAGAGAAATCAGTTCTGCAATATTTTCATCATCATCTACAATTAATATTTTTTGTTTTGCAACCATAATTATTGTCCTTTCTTATATAAATGTTATTCGGTAATTAATTTGTTTCCTTTGTCTCACAAATATAAGTATTTGTTCGTTTCGCAATTACCTATTTGAATTCTACGATAGTAACCCCCATCTCGCCTTCTCCGAAACTTCCGGCGCGGAAGGATTTTACGTATTTTAATTTTTTTAGGTAATTCTGAATGCCGGCACGCAGCGCCCCGGTTCCTTTTCCGTGAATGATGGTTACCTGTGGCAGGTGGGAAAGATAAGCATCATCTAAATATTTATCCAAAATGGCAACTGCTTCGTCCACGGTCTTTCCTAAGACATTGATTTCAGGACGAATGGAGGCGGATTTGTTCATACTTACCTTTCCTTTGGAAGTTCGTTTTATGGTAGGGGTAGTGATGACAGCCTCATCTAGTATTTCGCAATCTTCAATGGATACAAAGGAACGTAAAATACCCATCTGAACGGAAATGTTGCCCTTATTATCCGGCAAGGACTGAACGATTCCATCCATGGATAAAGAAAATACGTGGACTTTATCCCCGATTTTAAAATCAGAGGCGCTATGGGCACCTTTTTTTCGCTTTTTTTGCTCTAAGAGGTCTTTGGAAGATTTGTTCATCTGGTCTCTTAGTTTTCCACGCTGTGCCTCCATGGTTTTGGCATTGGCAGCCTTTGGATTTTGAACCCACTGCTGATATTTCTTAATGGATTCGTCTGCAAGCTCTTTGGCTTCGGACAAAATGGATAAAGCCTCTTCTTTCGCCTCACGAATGATGGTGGCTTTTTTATTGTTTAAGTCTTCTTTGCTTTGCTTTAAGTCAGCACGTAACATTTCCAATTCTTCTTTGTAAGCAAGAATTTCTTCTTCTTCTTTCTGAATGGTGATTTTACTTTGTTCCAAATCAGAAAGCAATGCTTCAAAATCCTGGGCGGACTGGTCGATTTGACCTTTTGCAGCTTCTATAATATAAGAAGGTAAGCCAAGTTTGCTGGAAATGGCAAAGGCATTACTCTTTCCCGGGATACCAATTAATAAGCGGTAGGTAGGGCGTAGAGATTCGATGTCGAATTCACAGCAGGCATTTTCAATTCCTTCCGTTGAAAGAGCAAATAACTTTAACTCACTGTAATGGGTAGTGGCAATGGTGCGGATGCCTTGGGCATGAAGGTGGGACAGGATGGAAATCGCCAGTGCGGCACCCTCCGTAGGGTCTGTTCCGCCACCAAGTTCATCAAATAAAATCAAGGATTGTTCTGTAGCCTGATTCATTATGGATACAATGTTTGTCATATGGGAGGAGAAGGTACTTAAGCTTTGTTCTATGCTTTGTTCGTCTCCAATATCGGCAAATACATCGTCAAATACACAAAGAGAGGTCCCTTCCAGGGCAGGCAGGAAGAGTCCGGATTGTCCCATAAGGGAGAATAATCCTGCTGTTTTTAAGGAAACCGTCTTACCACCGGTATTTGGACCGGTAATTAATAACATGGAGAAGGTGTCCCCTAATTCAATGTTAATAGGAACCACGGTTTTCTTATCTAACAAAGGATGTCTGCCGCGTTTGATGCGAAGGATTCCGTCTTTGTTATATTCCGGCATGACTCCGTCGTAAGACTTTGCAAGTTGCGCCCGGGCAAAAATGAAATCCAGTTTGGTCAGGATTTCAAGGTTACGTTTGATGGAATCCTGCTCTAAAGATACTTTTTCACTTAACAGGGAAAGAATCCGTTCGATTTCATTTTGTTCTTTTCCCTCTAAATCTCTTAATTCGTTGTTTAGGTTTACCACACCCAGAGGTTCTATAAAAAGGGTGGAACCGGTGGAAGACTGGTCGTGGATTAAGCCTTGGAACTGGCTCTTATATTCTGCTTTTACCGGAACGCAGTATCGACCGTTACGCATGGTTACCAGACTGTCCTGTAACATGGACTGGTTTTTGGAGGAAGCAATTAACTGTGTTAACTGTTGATGCACTTTGGCATTGATGCCTTTGATGTTTCTTCGGATGTCCTTTAAAGCAGGAGAAGCATCGTCAGCGATTTCATCCGGAGAAAGAATGCACCGGGTAATGTCCTGATATAGATGAGTCAGAGGTGTCAGACTTTCAAAAAGGTAAGTCAGTGCATCTGCAAACTCAGTCCTTTCATCAATTTTACAATAGGAAATGGCAGTCTGGACACAGGATAATAGTTTTGACACAGAGAGCAGTTCCGTAGTATTTAGGGAGGCCCCCATATTTAAACGGAGCAGGGAAGGCTTTACATCCTCGACTCCAAGAAAAGATAGGTTTCCCTGTCGGTAAATTCTAAGAAGTGCAGCCCCCGTTTCCTCCTGCATGGATAAAATAGTATTTAAATCCGAAGTAGGAGTAAGTTCTTCACAAAGCTTCTTTCCCATGACAGAACCTGCATAGGAAGTCAGCATTTTAATAATTTTATCATATTCTAATATTTTTAATGATTTTTGATTCATATATAATCCCTTTCTAATAAAAAAAGCCATTCATATTCGCGAGAATCGTACAGGCGGTAATTTTCATGATTTGCCCCATAATTATTTGGTTTAAAGTTGTCGTAACCGTTCTAAACGGATTCCAAGGAGAAGAAAGATTCCCCCACCAAGGAACATTCCTAAAGCATAATACCCACTGACAAAAAAGCTGTTAAGAAAATAAGCAGGTAAAAATAAATGTTCTAATAGTTTAAAAATCGGGAAGAGAGAACCAAAGTCAAAAAACACCGGTGCAAAAATCAAACTTCCCATAGTGAAAACCGGTATGATGCCGCTAAAGGAAAATCCATTCCGGAAGAAGGATTTTATAAAGTAGCAAAAACCTACGACAAATATAAGGTACGTCAAAAAGTAAACGGTTTCATGTAAAAAATCAGTATAAGTATGACTTAATAATAAACTAATTTGCCCGAAAATGCCACAAAATAAAGTTGGTACCAGAATGGAAAGCATGGAAACAAAAGGTTTTTTGGCATAGGATACTGCCAGAAAAATCTGTTTCTTCTGATCCTTAAACCAGTCTACCACACTAAACAATGCAGTGAGAAACATAAGGACTGCAAAAATACCTCGGATAGGGGAAATAATCAAGGACTCACTAGATTGTTCCAAAGAAGTTTCTTTTCCTAGTGTTGTAAATTTAAATTCATAGGGAACTTCCTCTGTCATATAGTGTTCATAAGAGGACTGGAGTTCTTCTGTCATTTCCTGTACGTCATAGGAGGCGAAAGCCTCATAATTTAGGGCATAGTCTAGCAGGATGTTTTTAGCGTAATGCCGGAACAAGGAAGAAAATACGATTTCATTGCTTATAGGCATTAAAATAGAGGAAGGTGCATGCAATACGGTAATGATGTCCTTTTTCTTTTGTTCATCCAGTAGTTCGGATAAATCATCCGGAAAAATATAAGCACATTCCGCTTTTCTGGTGATAACATCCTGGGTTAAGGTTTCATAATCTGTCACCTCATAAAAGTTCACCTGACTGTCTAACACCAGAAGGTCTGCCACAATGGATTTGGCCAGTTCATCTTCTCCTTCGATATAAAGTGCTACATTTAAGCTGTCGTCCTGATTTATGGTACTTTGACTATAAAAGTAGGAAAAACAGGGTAATAATAATAAAACAAACAAATAAATTGGTTTTTGAAACAATCGTTTTGTAAATAAAAGAAAATAAGTGCACCATTGTCTCATGATAATCGCTCCCTCCGTTTCCCAATTAGGAAGATAATGCATCCAAATAAAATGGAAAGAAGTATAAATTTAAGGTTTGCCGTAAAGGTTGTCTGTCCCCAGAATAAATTTCCTGCTTCTTCTAACCATAAGGTGGTGGGAAGAAAACCGGAAATGCCTTTTATGGAGTTTGGTAAAAAGGACAAAGGGACAAATCCTCCGGATAAAAATATCAGTATTACGGAAGATAAAAACAACAAATTTACTCCTCCCATGGAGGTCTGGCAAATTCGAAATAGCAGGATGAAAAAGCCGGACATGGAAAGGAGAAGGAAAAATAGTCCAATGTAGTTTATGGCTTTAAATCGGAAGGTAAATCCGCTAACCAAAGCCACCACAGTAAGAAGCAGTATCAAGGCACCGATAAATAAGAAAAAGGTAAGGGCAAGGGATACTATATCTATGATGAGCTGCAAGGGTGGACGGATGCCAACAGTATTTAATTTTTTGGAAAAGCCATAAGATGGTTCTGCGTAAGTTTTTGCAAAAGGAATGGCAAACAAAAATAAAAACAGGATAAAGGCACTGACAATATAGTATTCTAAAGTATTAAGCTGATTTGTGGCACTGATTTCCTTTTGCTGGAAGTAAGGTCCTCTGGAAAAGGCATACCGGAAGGTAATCAGGTTTAAATCATCCAATACTTCCCGGACATTGTCACGATAGCCGTGCGCCTTACAAAAATCCGTTAAGGAGTAAATGCATGCCTGGGCACTGGACAGGGAAATAGCAGCACTAGAGCAAATCTCAGTAAATAAAAAGGATTCTAAGCCACTTTCCCCTGTGGTGATTACTTCAATTGGAGTGTTTTCGCCATAAATAATATCATTGATGATGTTATCAGGCATTACGATGAAGGCGTGGAGCCGTCCTTTCTTTAATAGGGAAATTCCTTCTTTATAGTCATATTTTTGAACATTACAAATTTGGGCGATACTATCCTGATTTTCAATGATGTTTATGGCAGTGTCATTGGTGGCTTTGTCTTTTTTTATATCAGGATTTGTGTAAAATCCCAGCTGTATGCTGCCTATTTTTTGATCCTGGTATAAGAGTTTTGTTCCTAAAAAGGTAACAGAGAGTACCAGGACAATGAGTAACAGGCTGCTGAATAAAGAAGAAACGCAGATTTTGATATTCTTTTTTATGGATAAATATAGGTAAGTAAGAAAAAATTTCATGTTGGTTCCGGTTCCTCCTTGAGGTTTCATATCATTTCGGTTTAATCTTTTAAAAGATTTAGTGTATTTTTCAGATTTTCAAAAAGTTCTTCCTGCTGTTTACCGGTCAGGGTAAAAAGGTTGGTTCCTGATTCCATTGATGTGATAGGTTCTTTTAATGGGGATACGGAAAGTTCGCCCTGCAAGGAGAAAATCCGGATTCCAAATACTTTTATTTTTAGTTCGTCAATGTCAGCAGAAAAAGACTGGTTTTTGACGTAATCTGTAAAAACTCCTTCATAAGAAAATTCTGCATTGATGCCCACGGTAGGAACTACCAGTTTGGAAGTATTGGAGAATTTTAATGTTTCGGGAGAAAAGGCATTTTCTGTGGTAATTTCGATCTTTTTTTCCGGCTCTTTGGCAAGAAAGATGGTGGAACTGGTTTCAAAAAGATCCATGTCATTTTCTTTGGAAACGGATTCTTCATAAGCAATGGTAACCGGGTGGGTTTTATGTTCTATCCGAAGTTCTCCGGATATGGCATCGGTGTTGGTTTCGGTTCCTATAAAGGAAGCCTGAAAGGCAAGTTCTTGATAGGAGGTGGAAAATTCTCTAAGGATTCCTTTCTGATCCAGTGAAACCAGGAACACAATATCGTCTTTTAGATTTTCCGTAAGCATTGATTTTAAAGCATCCATATCTTCCAATAAGTTTTCATAAGCCTCTTGGCTTAAATCCAGTTTGGCAGCCGTATTAGAATCAAGGTAATTCTTGAAGGAATCAAAAAATTCTTCTATGGATTCTTTTGGAAGAGTTACTTCATAAATAGTACATTTTTTGGTTCCGTCCAGGGTGGTTATGGTCTTCTTTTTTGACTGTTTTTCTAAAGTCATGTTGGAAAACAGCTCTTTCCAGTCTTCTTCCCGGTTCCTTAAAAAAGAGGAAAAGACTTTGGAAAAAGAGGAATGGACCGGCGTTTTAAAGGGCTGGATGGTAATATCGGGAAAATCCAGATAATCTCCAAGGAAAGAATCCTCAAGGGTCTGTTCTAATTCCGTAAAATCAACATGATAATTGTTATCTAATAATTTAGGGGCAGATAAGACCAAGGCTTCGCTGCTAAGATAGGTAGAGAACGTCAATGGATTTTCCTCGCCTAGGCTTAGCTTAAAGGTGGCCTGCTGACCTAATAAATCCCGCTTGCCATGGAAGGCAAAAGTAAAGCCGTTTAAAAAGTCATATTCTAACATTTTGTTTACAAATTCAATGGTAAAATCACCACTAACCTGGGCAGATTGTTCCTCTAAAATCGTATTGATTTTATCCATTCCAAGGAGCTGGTCAGAGGAAGTTCCGGCTACTGCGGTTAAGGAGGAACAGGTGGTGGTGAGTGCTTGGATTATTTTTTTCTTTGGAGAGGTTTTCAGTTTAAGAAAACAAAAAGCAGTCCCCAAAAGAAGGATAATACATAGGGTAGTGATGAAAAGGATTATCTTTTTACGTTTCATTGGCATTCTCCATCTGTTTGGTGAGCCAGTCAAAAAAGTCCGGCGATTTTAGTTGCGACGTAATTTCTTCGGAGATTCCGTTTTTGATAAAAAACATACGGTTACAGACACTGAGTTCTCCTTGCTCATGGGAGGTAAGGAAAATGGTGCCGCCTTGTTTCATATAATCTTTCATATATGCGATGATTTCTCCTTTCAGGACGAAATCCAATGCAGCACCAGGCTCATCCAGAATAAGAATGGGTGGATTTTTCGCCAGGGCACATCCGATGCTGACACGTTTCTTCATACCACCGGAAAGTTTGGAGACTTTGGTTTTTATCATTTTATCCACACCGAAACGGGTTAAAATACCGTCTTCTTTTAAGTCTTTTTTTAATTTCTCCGGAATGTCGCAGTACCAAAGTTTTAAATTATCAAAAACCGTTAATTC
>JAFPAZ010000253.1 GCA_017390645.1 Lachnospiraceae bacterium | reverse complement strand
GATTCTAATTCAGCCAGATGTTTTTCGCCATATTCGTAGGTAATTTTTAGGATGTTTAAATAATCCTGAATTTCCCCGCCACAGTTAGCAATCCCTTCTTCCACCTTTATTTCAGGAAGTTTTTCCTTTAAGAATAAAACCTCTTTTTCCTTTTTTGGATCTTGTTTTGTTTCTTCTGGTTTAGTATTATTGGAAGAAACTTCGCTTGGAGAATCATAAGTAATTCGTTCCTCTGGGACAAAGCGTAAAAACAATTCTTCTAATTCACCTGTGTTAATTGGTTTTCCGAGATATTCATCAAAGCCTTTATCAATCAGGAGTTCTTTCGTTCCCTTAATGGCATCTGCAGTAAGTACAATAATTTTACAGTTGCCTCCAAAGTTGTAATGAGAACTTAATTCACGAATCTCATTCATAGTTTCGATTCCGTCTAATCCAGGCATCATTTGATCCATAAAAACAAGGTCATAGTTTTTGGTACTACAAAGTTCGATGGCTTCCATTCCGCTAGAAGCAGTATCTACTAAAAGACCATAATAGCTTAAAATACCATGTGCCACACGAAGATTTACCAGATTATCATCTGTTACCAATACTTGCAAACCATGAATTTTCATATCGGAGGTATTGCTGCTGTGAAGCTTTTTCTTTTTATGGAAGAAATCTTTGTCTAAAGGAGTAGCATCAATAATATTTTGCTCTAATATCACGGTAAAGGTGGAACCTACACCATAAGTACTTTCTACCTGAATTTCCCCATCCATTAAGGTAACATAGCCATTGGCAATGGCAAGTCCCAAACCGGACCCTTCGATACCATAATTAATTTTATGATCTAGACGTTCGAAATTTTTAAATAGATTCTTTAAATTTTCCTGACGGATACCGATTCCTGTGTCACTGATTTTAAATGCCAGACGGACAAAATCTTCCGTTTGATTTAGAATCGAAACTTCAAAAGAAACCTGACCTTTTTGGGTATATTTTACAGCGTTATTCAGGATGTTAATTAAAACACCACGGATTCGGATTTTGTCTCCATAAAGCTCCTTTGGAATCCGGTCAGCCACCTGCATATGAAAATCAAGTCCTTTTTTCTCAGCTTGTGCGGAAATGATTAAGGCAACATCATTTAAAAGTTCCCCGGTAACATAACGGTCCAACACCAACTCCATTTTTCCGGATTCGATTTTGGAAATATCCAAAATATCGTTAATAATGGCAAGAAGGTTATTGGAAGACCATTTGATATCCTCCACATGTTCCCGGACTTCATTGTTAATGTCCATTTTTAATACAAGTTCAGAAAATCCGATGATTGCATTCATAGGGGTTCGGATTTCATGAGACATATTTGCAAGGAAGGTACTTTTTGCCTGATTTGCATATTCTGCATTTTTCATGGCTTCTTCTAGTTCATTCATTGTTTTCATACGTTCAGAAAGATCCGTTACAATGATAATGTAACCAATAATATCTCCATAAGCATCGTGAATCTTATTTACGGAAAGGCTGCAGTATAACTGGTTGTGACAACAAATGGCATCTATTTCCTGAAAGTTGGATTCAAAATCAAAGATATCCGGTTGTTCTAAGGAAAAAAGCTGGTTCATACTTGTATGTTTCAGCTTATCCTTTTTTACGCCCAAAAAAGAATAAGCAGTGTCATTTAATATCTGAAGACGTTGCTTTGAATCGTATACTAATACCGGGACTGTAAGAGAATAATAAATAAACTCAGACATATTACCGATGGTGATACGGGAATGGCTCATAAAAATAATCGCATGATACATTATGATGAGACCGAGAAACTGAGCAATAGAACTACCCGGAATTACCATATTACTAATCATAGGAAAGATAGTATCAAAAACCATTCCAAAAACAATGGTAATTTCAGCCAGAAGACATTTCTTTCCAAGTTCTCTAATGCGGCGATTTGGTGAGTTTCGTATCATATCTATTACAATAATAAGCAGACAGATTGCAAGGATAACGGTGTATGCGATGTATAAAGTGTTCCAAAGGCCGGAATGAAAGGAGTAGGTCATTCCAAATTCACTTAATTCATAGCTGACCATTTCTTTTTGGATTACAAAGAAATAAATGATAACACCTAAAAAAGAAAATGCCTTTGCAAAGGTGTGGAACCACTTTTTCATTCCGGAAAGATAGCACACCAGAAACTGAACCGAAATCAGATATGCAAAAGTACCAATCATTCCTAAGGCACGCCATGCATAGGCCCGTTCAGGAACTGTCTGGACAATTACCCCATAAAAACCAAGACTCCAGACGGCACTAGAAAGACAAAAAGTGAAAAAGAGACGGTTTTCCGTATATTTAAATTCTCTTTTTCGAAATATAACAATGGCGAAATAAAGTGCCAGAACAAAGCAGGCAAATAAAATTTGTGGAAAAATGAATTTCATAGTATCTTCCGTCCCTTCTATGAGTTCAACACATTTTCAATATGTTCAAACAGAGTTTCTTTGTTGACAGGTTTTTGCAGACAGGCAACAGGGACATAGGTGTCAAATCCGGTTGATATTTCCTGGGTTAGGGTTCCGGTAAGTAACAGTACAGGAACCTGTTTATCGGGATGTTTTTCTTGAATTTCTCTCATTAAATCAGCGCCATTATATTCCGGCATCTGGTAATCTAGCAGTATTAAATCAGGAGTATGTTTTAACAGATAATTTAACGCAAGTTTCCCGGAATTAAGCATGATTACATGATAGGAATCTTTTAAAAGACTGTTTAATTGTCTTAAATAGGACATATCATCATCAATGATTAAAACGGTTTTTTGACAACTGTTTTTGATATT